>JBGVTO010000061.1:0-7044 GCA_041862635.1 Phycisphaerae bacterium
TGGCGGTTCGGGTATGTTATACTTTGATGACATTCGTCTTTATCGACCGACACCTTAAGCCGGAACCGGCAGTTAAGATTGCCTAATTGATTTTACAGATTTGTAAATTCGGGGCTTATACTGATTGTTTCGCCTTTAATGACTCATTCTTTGATAATGGATGATCTATTGGCGTTTAACGACAAATGGATTCTTGGTATCATTCCATGTTCCTCCCTGGGCCAGGACCGGGTAAACGACTGCCGGATACACCAATGTTTCATGAACGGTAAACTCAGTCATTGATATGGTATACAAATGATCGGCCCACTGGCGTTCCCTCGGCAACGTTGCTATTTTGGGAATCATGGCAAATTGGATTCTACTAGGGAGGTTTCCCGGCCCATAGACCTGAATGCCCGGTTTGGGTCCCCATCCTTTGGCTTTTGTATAGGCCGATTCCCTATCGTGAGGATTCTTGACCCTGTCGAAACCTATTCCAGTGACATAGCATTTACCGATTGGGTTGAGTCCCTGATTGTAATCCATTAACTGGCTTGCCGTATCGATATAGCGTTGTTCTTTGGTAAGTGCCCACTGCAATAAGCAGGGATAGGCATATTGCCCCTGAGCCACATTACATCCCCATCCCCACCCCTTGGTGGATAGGGAATTTCCGATCGGGTACGCGAATGATTTGAATATGTTTATTTGCCTGTCTGCTGTTTTACGTAAAACATCTTTCATGTGCTGAACGATTGCCGCGTCGGTCGGACGGTGTGTTTCGATTATGTAGGAATAAAAATAGCTTGCCATGACGTAATGTGGGCCACCGAAATGTCCAGGGTTATCCGGTGCGCTCTTGATATAATCATCTACCACATTCACGAGATCTTTGATTTGCCGGTGAGCCGTTTCATCACCGGTCAGAAGGTATTTCTGCACGGCAAAATAGAATCTCTGCGGGTTGTTTGCAGTATTGTCTGCATAGGCCATGGCCTTTTCCGCGCGTTGCCGCAGCTCTTCGCAGCGTTCGGGTTTGTACGGTTTTATGATCCTGGCAAGATGCATAAACATTCCTGCCGCCATGGACGTGGACAGCTTATCAATACGTAGGGTGCCGTATTTTTTGGTATCCTGATCCATGGGTGTGGCAAAGGGTTCTGGATATCCCCTCGTTTCCGTTCCCCAGTGAACGCCTCCGCTCGGCTCTTGCAGATATTCCCATATCAGGGCAGCCCATTGGGCTTCGTCAATGATATCGGGGATGCCATTTCCTTTGCCCACAATGTTGAAATTGTCATCAAACTTGTCAGGGATATTGAACTGATTATCGGTGAAATAATCGGGAAATGCCTCGTATGTGGTAAGGAGAATGGGCGGTACGACAAGGTGATATAGGCGACGGTCTGCATCGCCCGCATCATGATAACCACCATAGCATTTGAACGACGGTTCCGTGCCACGCACCTCCAACTTGGCTTCTCCCGGAGGGGCGTTCACATTATACAAGACCGTATGACACGGATTCATCCTGATATCCTCTGCGTAGGGCTCTCTGACCGGACAACCGCACCGTTGATGATAAAGACTGCGAAACGAAATATACGCCAGACGCCGTGAAAAATCACCGCCCACGCCGAAAGGCCAAGAACAGCCGTAGCCGTTTACTGAAATCTTATATGGTCCTCCCTCGGGCACCTCGGCGAGATCGATACGGTACACAAAATCCCCAGATGACTCGTCCGGGCCAATTTCCTTAAGCTTGCCACGGGATACGAGGTGTCCCGTGGATATGTCGAATACTTCATAAGCCGGGAGTGCTCCACTGATCTGTTGGCTTCCTCCTGTTCCCATCCATATGGAAAAATTGGCATAACGGACGCTCGATAACGCACTATATCCGTTCTGGTTTGTTTTGATGGATTTGCAAAGCATAGTACGGTCATTAAAAACAAAGGTTTTGTCGCCATACGGAGTCTCGAGTTTGTATTGTGTGCCATTGATCAGTTGCGGTATCTCAAGATAAATACGGTGTTCGCACATTTTGGGCAAATCACTTGTGGCAGAGGATTCAGTCACGAATTTGTGGATGGCTAATGGTAGTCGATCGTTCAGTTTCCATGCCGATATATCCTCGGTCTCCACTTCGTTCACATCCACCACTTCCTTGATCCATTGATTGTAGTTGGTTGCAACAACTTTTTCGCTCACAAAAACTACCACCAGTACCTTGTTAGACGCGGTATGGATTTTCTGAAGGGTATACTTCGCAAACGCGCATGAGATGTGAATGAACAATAAGAGTAGAAAAATTATCTTCTTCATTACGTATTTCCTCATGTCCATTATACAAGGTGAAAATGGCGACGTCACTGTGGCGGTGCATGGTATGACCGTCACAACCAGCCTATTTGTACTTATATTAACACTGACTGTGATGATGTCAACCATGTAGTCATGTTAAATACTTTTAAATTCAGACGTTAAAACAAAACCAGTGGCATCTTTTGGCGTGCGCGTCAACCAAAAACAGTGGCTTCAAGAATTCATGTTTATTACTGAACCTTTCCGCAGTTAACAGGCGAGTCACTTATGGTCAGTACACGGCTTCATCTTCAAAGCCCGGCAAGTGATACGGCAGTAATAGTTGCAAGAGCTATCCAAAATCAGTTGAAATTCGGGATGTATTTGGCAATCTGATGAAATCAGAGGCCTTAATTTGGCTGCCAAAGCCTGTATATGGGAAATTCTGGTTAGAAATACGTTGCACAGAGAGGGCATGGTCGATACACTCAGAGAGGCCTGATCTTGGAAGTGACTGGAGAAGTTCAGATGAGAAACTTCCGGTTATATTCGTAAGCGCACAAACTGACTCGTTCTATGAGCTGCTGGTTAAAATGAAGTCTACTTAAGTCCAGAAGGAGGTTCGCCATGTGTCATTTACGTCACTACGGTTCGTGTGTTGGTTGGACGTAGCAGAACCATATGGTGTATTTCCATGTGGTTTGAATGATAGGAGCCGGATGAGCTGAGAGGTTCACGTCCGGTTCTCGGAGGGGCCGAGGGTGAAATTCCCTCGGCCTACTCAGCCCTGGAAATTAGGGTGTTTTTAAGCTCTTGAAAGAGGTGACTTTTTGAAGAATTTTGGCATTTTTCATTTCATACTCAGACATCGACAACCTTATTTTGCAACCTTAAAGAAATTGTCGCACACAGTTTTTTTGATTTTCCTGATTTTTTGAAATTTCTTGAATGTCAGATTAGTCTAATATTGTAGTCATGACGGATTGCAGTCGAAAATCGCTGGCGTCGTCAGCAAAGGAAAAAGAAGATGACGAAATAGCCCTTGTTAAGCAATTCATCCAAGGTGATCCCGATGCGTTTAAGGTTATTATTGAAAATAATCATCACGATGTAGCAACGCTTGCCAATCGGATCCTTGGTTGGCCTGGTGAGGTCGATGACATCTGTCAGGAAGTATTTCTGGCTGCCTTTCTCGGCCTGAAAAAATTCAAGGGAAACAGCTCGTTGAAAACATGGCTCTTTAAAATAACCATAAACAAATGTCGCACACATCAACATCGTCGGATGCTGGGGCTTAGGATCTTCAATAAAGCGATTATCCAACCTGTTGAGCGTACCCACTCAGCCAACAAAGCCACTACAGAAGACAAAAACTCAATGCGAATCCGACGGGCTGTCTGCTCACTGCCCACAAGATACAGGGAACCTATCGTATTGAGATACTTTAATGATATGTCGATCGACCAAACAAGCAATTTGCTCGGCATCAAGAAAAGCACCTTAAACGTCAGGCTAAATCGTGCCAGAAATATGCTCAAAAATGAACTGAAAGATTTGATAGACAAATAAATCACTAATGGAAAAGGATGAACTGAAAAATCTGCTCGAACAAGCTGAACGAAATATATCACGGCTTCAGCTAACTTCAGCCTCTGAAATGGACCAAATCGTTCGTCATCGGGCAAATCGCAGGAGAGTTGTTCGAAGCACCTTAACTTTTGCCACCGTGGCTGTCCTTCTTTTTTCCTTATCGTTATGGTTCAGTAATACACAAAACCGCAAACAAAATACGCAGAGCCACAAACAAATTGCTTCTCTTGAAGACCAGATTCAACAACTGCAAACACAAACCGAAACTACCCTGAAACTCGTCAAAGAAGTGCTCAACCAACAAAGAAAACGCGATCGTCTAACCGCATTGGATAATGAATTGGCTTCTATAAACTCCCGACTACTCGAAATCGAAGCAAAAACCGATCAAACTGCCTATAGATTGTTCTTAACGGCCAGTCAGATGTATAACGACTTGAATCAAAAAGACTCCGCCATCGAAACCTACAATCGACTTATAAATCTGTTTCCCAATAATCGTTGGACTCTCGAAGCCACAAAACGACTCGAAGAGATCAAAAAACAAAATTCTGAAGAGATAAATACGAAAGGAGAATTGTTATGAAAACAAACAACTTTAGAACCATTACAATTGTGTTTGTCCTGTTATCCCTGGCCATTCCGACAATAGCTCAAGAAACCCGTTCTGCTAGCTGTATAATCAAGGTCACTGCCGACCCTGCTGTTCTGCCGATTAATACTGATTTTCTTGACGATCTTATCCATAGTTCCGCTGTTATCGGAAAGGCCGGCCGAGACGTTCTGGAAATATCTCATGAGCAAGCACTTCAACTGATAGAGATCATACCTCTTTCCGGGGCTGGCATGGGAGGCTTTGGCCCTGGCACGGGAGGCGTCGGCATGGGAATGATAGGTGTTGAGGAATATAACGATCCCCCTTCAAAGTCGCGTATCTACTCGGAAACTCTATCACCGGATTTATCTCTCCATGACGAACTCCTTAAGAATAAATCAAACAAAGTTGCTGCACCCCCTACGTCGACAACATCTCGCATGACGAAAACACAAACTCCCTCATCAAGACAAATCACCAGTCCAATATATAAGCCTGCTCCCCAAATCGTAATCCCTGAAGAAAAATCGGTGGTTCTTACTCTGAAAGTTGATTTATCGACCGAAGATTTGAAGATTAAACCGGCAGCAGAGCAATTCCTCAAGGCAATCACTACCAACCTCAGAAACGTCTTGCTCGAAGGTCATGATGAGCATCTTGGCAGACTTAATGATCATATCCGTTATGTCGATGTCGAAATAAAAGCAGCCCAGGAAGCACTGGATCAGGCTATGGGTAGAAAAACTAAAACTCCAGCCGATTATTACACAGAAGAACAACTCGAAAAGGAAGTGGATCTCTCTGGTCTAACTGAAGAGACATCTTTCCAGAAGGCCGTGGAATATTTGTTACATAGTGTTGATCCGCCCCTCAAAGCCGTTGTCCTATGGATTGATTTGTTTAAGGTCGGAGTCGACGGCAGTACACCCATTGGAATATCCGGTAGAACACTGATAGGTGTGCCGCTGCGAAAGGGCCTGCGACTTGTCCTTAAAGGTATTGATTCTGGGGCTGGCAAAGTTTGGTATTCTATAGAAGATGGTGTCATAACAATTGCAACAGAAGAATCTCTCACCACAAAGTATCAACAAGCGCAGCAGGACGCGAATACCGGGTTATCTTCAAATACACTAGTGCTAGAAAAAAGTAATTTGACATCACAAAAGCAGACATGTGAAATAAAGATTTCACGTTCAAAAGCACGTTGTAAGGCAATAGAAAAGCAAATGCTTGTATTGAGCAAGCAAATCGAGGAAAAAACACAGAACGATCCTGTCACCTCAGAACTAAAGAACGTTTTGGAAATCCACCTTAGACGTGTTGAAGCCGCTGAGAGACTTTTTGAATCTGGAAAGAAATCAATCGCCGAACTTGAGGATATCAGAGAAAAGCTCTCAATAGCCAAAATCGATCTGGCCAGGCGACAGGAAGAAATCCGTCGAACAGTTGGTGGAGATCAGTTAGAATCTTACAAAGATGAACTGGCGAATCTTACGATCGAATTAGCAGAAGATATGGCCGGGCTTCAAGAAATACAAAAGCGGCTGGCACAAGTTGAAATACAGTTAAAGAATGCAGTGATCCTTGAAGCTCAGGCATCGAAGATACAACTTGCAGAGGCACGTTTGATAAAAGCACAAACTAGGCTTGATACGTTAAGGTCACGCCAAAACACTTTTAGCAGACCAACCGTAACCGTAATTGGTATCGAATAAGTGACAAAACATAACATGTTCCTTAAAGGGCTGGAAGCTTCGGACACTGCCAGCCCTTGTAGAGTGCTAGAGTTTTTGGGCACTAAGCTGATTAGTCTGCTTGGTTGACGATACCTTACAATCTCCGGGCCTTGGCGAAGTCCTGGAAACTGTCCGTCTGGAACGCACAATACCGGCGAAGAACTCCACACCATGCCCGACTACGCAGTCCGGTACGATCAGAAACGGATGGCCAAGTTTGCCCACCAGTTCAATTAGCCGCTGGCGTCGCTCGCTCAGCGGCTGGCTTGTAATCCGTAGCCCTCGGACATAGAAAAGGTCAAATGCCATCAGCCTGACCGGCATCCGCTTGCTCAATATTTCTATCCTGGTTGGGTCCTGAAGGTGGTCCCGCTGCTGCAGCTTCTGGAAAGATGGCCTTCCATGCCTTAGCACAACTATTTCACCATCTATGACCGTCCCCGCCGGAAGACCTCTCAAGTAGGCTAACTCCGGGTATCTATCGCCTATATCCATAAGATGGCGATTCTGCAGTCGTAAACGACCATCTTCAATAAAGCTAATACAGCGGGTGCCATCCCACTTCACTTCAAAAAGGTGCTTATCGGAGTCGAATGGCTCGGACCTCGCCTGAGCGAGCATTGGTTTGATCATTCTGGGCAGCTCTGAGTGGTTTGCTGGTTCTTTAGACATAAGACTCTTACTATGCCCCCTTTTTATGCCTTCTTAATACCCTTTCCGCAGTCCTGGCTGCAGGCTTCTTGACCTTCCTAATTCTGACTGACTCGCTCACACTGGCCTTGAGTGCCTCCATAAGGTTCAAAACCTGCACGCGTTCTTCCTCCACGGCAATCGATG
>JBGVTO010000062.1:0-2794 GCA_041862635.1 Phycisphaerae bacterium
GCCGCTATCTGCCTTTGCTGTAAGGGATCTGGCGAAAAGCATCCTATGGATTGTGGACTGGCTTCCGTCTTCTGCCTCCTGGCTTCCGTGCTGCGGCTGGGTGCCTTCGCCGAGACGAGTGCCCCGACGAGCTGATTTCTGTCTTCTGTTCTCTACCGGCTGGTCATTAATTGTCAGTTTTGTTGATACTCATCTCAGCTCTGCTGACCTTTTTATCCGTTGACGCTACTTCCATCGAAGCTGCTGGAGTTCTTCTTTGTTGCGAATGAACTTGACCGTGCCGTCATTGAGCAAAACACATCCGCCCTTTGGATCGTGGTTATCGAAAGTAAACAGCTCGGGCCCACCGTTCTTATTCCAACCGGCTTTGGTCTCGAATAAAAGCACGGTATCTGGTGGTGATTTTGGCCCACAATTTGGGTTCATTGCGTAATGGCATTTGCCTGGGCCTGCAGTCGGACACTTGAAATACCTCATCCCATATCCCTTTGAAATATAATCGACTCGAGAGTAACGTACAATGGTGTTACACCATTTGGACAATGGGTATGTCTTCCCACTTCTGCATAAAAACTGCAAAAGTGACCAGAGGCTCCTTAGATTGTCTGCACAGTCTAATCGCAACTGAAACGGTTGTATCTGCGTCGTGAGCATCCTCAGGCTTGGTAGGCCTGTTTTGTACCTGATAAACTGTTCTTCTTCGGTAACGATAGACCTATCATCATATATGGTAAAGGGTTTAAGACGCTCACCGTCGCGATAGCATGTTACACGAGCTGTGCTTCGTTCAGTGAAAATCCCCCCGGGCAATCCCTTTCCGACTTCGCGGGCAAAGGCTTTTATGTGTTCTTGATTGTCCGTGACGATTTTTTGCAAAGACTGCAAATATTTAACCTCCTCAGCACTAAGCACGTCCCGCTCATTCGGATAAGGAAAAAAATAATCGAGTATCGAAGGTTGAAAACGCATCTCAATTCGCGTGCATTGGTTCAGATCAGGCAGTGATGCTTTTGGCTTATCATATTTCTCTTCATATGGAATTCGCAGGTCTTCGATCGTTATCCGTAAAACCTGCTCTCCCATGCGAAACTGGCCTGTCCAGGGAATTACGAGCTCTTCACCCCTGTGCCTCACGAGTCCTTTTAACCAATTTAACCAATAGAATCCCAACAAACGTCCTCCAAACCACTCTTGAATAGAGGCCGGATAGGTCGGATAGACCACGGGCTTTTTGTCACGGGGTTTCTCTTCCTTTTCAAGGATGGTACGAATCATGCCGGACAAGTCCCCGGAATAATAGCCGATCTCCAGAGCAAAACTTTTGGCATAAGCCTTGCCCGGCTTGGTTGGATAAGTCCAAAAAAAGCGGGACTCAACCGGCAGGGGTACGAACAAGCATTCAGTCCGAGATCGACCCGCTCGCAAACGCACGTAGCGACCATGAGGCGGTGCGACCACCGAATCCCGAGCCTCGATATCAAGCCGCCTGCGTATCAGAAGAGTCTGTTTGTCTTCGGCCATGTATGCCTCAAAATCGCACTCATGTAAGTCCACAGAGATGTCCTCGCAGATCCAGATATCATGCTCAGAATCATTTTTTATCTCATAGCGCAACTTAAGGATTTTGTCGCTTATATTCAGTTCAGTTACGTCGATGGTAGGCTTTCCGGCCTTCTTCTCGACACCTGAATAAGTCTTGGGCTGGGCCTGTATCCGCGCTGCTGGAAGAATACACAAGTACAATATGAGAATCAAACTTTTATATCTACTCATCTTTAATCCTTTCACTATGGTTTATAGTATGGGGGGACGGGAAATGGGATCTTTCTCCAGTAACTACGCCAAGCTGAAGACGCAGTCGACCAACCCAAATCTTTCGTGTCCCTCGCATAGCCTGGCCTCGGGTAAATCCAACCCATACGAGGTGCTTTTTTAGAATAGCCATAACGCATATTGTTTTCCATCAACATAGCCTTCGCCTCTGAAATCTCTTGAACATACGGTATGCCTCGAAGATCTTCCAAACAATGCCGCAGTTCGTGAGCCAAGCCGACATTGGCTGGGGCTGTATGCCATTCTCGTTCTACTCCCTCACCTGGAAAATAATCGACGTTCCCCCTACTCACATTATTCCACGATAAGGTGTTAGTGGCATAGCTGTAAGAATCGAGCCCTTGTCGAACATCTGTAATTGTCACAGTCTGTTCTGTCTCCGCTAGCAATGTATCTATGTTGTCAAGCATATGAGCAACGTATCTACTAAGAAAAGCCATTTCTTGTAATTCCCAAAACAATTCTGTACCGGCACCCGCTAACCCGGAACCTGCCATTTCATTTTCACGGCCACTGAAATAATCTCGTGCCCAAGTATCCCACAGGTCAAAACTGTTAAATTCTTTCGTTACTTTCTCACCGCTTGCGTTCAAATACTGAAATGTGAGTACGTCTTCATTCTTACCAAGAGGCAAGAATTTAAAATGACCATACCAACTCCAATCCACGGCGAGCCCACTGGGATCCGACCGGCCCACGGGATTATTTCCACAATAGGCGTACCAGTTGATGCCGTCGTCGTAGCCGATTGGGTCGGTCTGCATAAATCGGCCGATGTGTGGATTATAGCACCGGGCACGATAATAGTAAAGTCCTGTTTCGATATCGAATCTGCGGCCGGTGAACATGTAGGGATTGGGATGGCTGGGGTCTGAGGCCGCCACCTGGCCATAGACGCTGTACTCGTAGCTCTGGCAGCTATCGCCGTTAGAATTACTCAAGGCCACCACGGAACCCAGGC
>JBGVTO010000063.1:0-23301 GCA_041862635.1 Phycisphaerae bacterium
GCTCAGAATATGGGCATCTTGTCTCCTTCGATCCTGTTTAACAGCGTCATGCAGCGCCTGTCCGGTACAGATATTCGAGAATATGACGAGTTTATGGAAGGTGTCAAACGACATTGGCACAAGTACTTAGAGCTATGGGCACTGCTCTACACTGATCGTGAAGCCTTCAAGGAATCCAAACGTCCGGAATTTACTTATGCCACACAATCGGCCGCCGAGTGTATCGTGCAGACGCTGCACCAGTGGAGCATTCTGTTTCTACTGAGTGTAGTCTTCTTTGTCGCGGCCCATACGGTCTTCATGAGAAAAGATATAGGGTGAACCCATGACCGCAATCATAAGACGAGAAATCCTGGAGCACCTGCAGAGCCTTCAGTTCATCATCTTAATCGTCCTGAGCATTCTACTGTTCTGTATGAACGGCTGGATCACCGCGCAGAAGCACCGTGAGCAGATGACCCGATATAGTGATGGGGTGAAGGGGATTGCACAGAACCCGAGCACAGTACAGACTTCCTTGTACATGCACCCCAATCCCTTAGTACTTCTGGCCGATGGAGGATCGAAACACCAGCCTCCCGGCTACTTGCTTGCTCCAAAAGGCAAATTGACCCCCTTGCCGGCTGGACCGAAGAACTTCAAGATGCCATTTGTCCCCGAACTGGATTGGGCGTTCATCATCAAAGTTGTTTTCAGTCTATATGTCCTGCTGCTGGCATTTCGAGGTATCTCCGGTGAAAAGGAAATAGGGACGCTGCGACTTATATTGTCCAATACCTTAAGGCGAAACCAGGTGTTGACTGCAAAATATATTTCGATCATACTCACGACCGGTATTCCTCTAATCTTAGGAGGCCTAGTCAGTCTGTCTATTGTTAGCATCTTGCTACCCCAGGCATTGAGCCTGACTATAGTCCCACGTATCGGCCTGATGGTCTTGCTGGCCTTCTTCTATCTTTCCATTTTTGCATTCCTGGGCTTGTTTGTCTCATCCCTGGTTGGGCGTTCATCCGTGGTCCTTCTGATCCTGCTTTCAGTATGGATTCTCTTCGTGGTCGTTGTTCCCAACGTCTCGGGAATCCTGTCGAACAAGCTGACCAGCGTTCCGAGCGAGTTCCAAACCGCCAGACAGGTAGGCCCAATGCTTCAAGAACAGGTCTGGGCCAGAATCAATAAAGTCACGGAACGAATAGAGCGTGGAGAGCTGACCACCGACGAGGCTATCAAGAGAGAAACGGACCAAGCCTTTGAGGAAGGTCAAGAGGAAGTACGGAAGCACTATGCAGTTTACGAGAACGCCATGAAGCATCGGGCCAATGTAGCAAGAAACCTGTCCCGACTTTCTCCTACGGCCCTGTTTCAGTTTGCCTCTGAGAGTCTGGCCGATACCGGCCCCAGACGTGAAGAGCGATTTGAGAAGG
Source organism: Phycisphaerae bacterium (assembly GCA_041862635.1). Taxonomy (GTDB): domain Bacteria; phylum Planctomycetota; class Phycisphaerae; order Sedimentisphaerales; family Anaerobacaceae; genus NIOZ-UU13. Next base: position 1,422 of record JBGVTO010000063.1, read on the forward strand.
ATGCTAAAACGTATTCGAGTATCTACGACAGCTACATCCTTCAGAAAGTAGGACAGGTAATTGGAACCTCCCAGTGGACTTTCAGCACAAGTGTCACGGTCAATGAGAAATACTTCCACATCAGCTCACCCCGGCCGCAGGAGTATCAGGGAGACAAATCCGACTTTCCCCGCTTCACCGAAAGCAGTCCCAACCTCGCCGGCAATATTCAGGAGGCGTTCCTGGATCTAGCCGGGCTCTCACTGTGGAATCTGATTCTGGCCATGCTGGCCTTTTGGGCCATCTCTCGTTGTGACGTGAGGTAATGTCGCATAGTATACAAAGAGGCTCTCTTTCAGATTATGTACACGCCGATAACTGCCTTTCATAAGAACAAACGTTATGGTTTTGGGTATTGTCCTTTATAAAGAAGATTGTGATATTTTGGTGGAATCAAAAGGCGGAAAGTGTTTTAGAAAGTGTTAAATGGAAACGTCGACTTCGGTGAACTTTAGTGAACTCAAACCGTCACCTTATCCTTACTGAGCCGTTGTGGGTCCTTAGGTAAACTTTACCAACACAAAAGAGCTGGCCTGCGCCTAAGGCATCTATTATTTTTCTACGTTTCTTTCCGATTACCGTTAAGGGAAGGTCTGTTTTTACAGAGCCATTATGTGTCCAGGCTGGTTTTAAGTAACGATTATCTTTCATTGTTCTATACCTTTATATTATTTAGCAATCTCTTTCTGTCCTGATAGACGTCTGTTACATGCCATTTATTGCAGACAGTGAGCTGAATTGTTTCACGAAAATAGGAGTTTTTCAAAGGCAGATTGAACACTTGACAGTTGACGTAAAAGCACTTACTATCAGCAGCAAATAAAATTATCAATTAAGAGGGCAAACTATGGCATATACAATCGGTCTGGATTTCGGGACGAATTCTGTACGTTCTCTGTTGGTTGATGTTAGTAAAGGCAATGAATTAGGAACGGCAGTATATGAATATGAAACGGGTGAAGCCGGCATTATTCTTGATTCGGCCGACCATAATCTGGCAAGGCAGAATCCTGCTGATTACTTAGAAACTATCGAGGTTACTATAAAAGCAGCAATCACAGAAGCCAAGAAAGCTGATAAAGATTTTGACGCCAACCAGATTATTGGCATCGGTATCGACACGACCGGCTCGACGCCAATCCCTGTGGATGAAAACGGCACGCCATTGAGCACGTTAGAGGAATTCAAAGATAATCCAAACGCCTGTGCCTGGCTGTGGAAAGACCACACCGGACACGCTGAGGCAGCCGAGATAACCGAATTGGCTCAAAAAGAACATCCAGAATACCTCGCCAAGTGCGGCGGGACATACTCGTCGGAATGGTTTTTCAGCAAGGTACTTCATTGTTTGCGAACGGACCCTGCGGTTTTCAATGCGGCGTATAGCTGGGTTGAATGCTGCGATTATATCCCGGCGGTTTTAACGGGCACTACAAAGCCGGATATGATTAAACGGAGCCGCTGCGCTGCCGGCCATAAAGCTATGTTCAGTGAGCAGTGGGGGGGGCTGCCCGCTAAAGACTTACTCTCAAAACTCAATCCTAAGCTCGGTGAACTTCGCGACCGTCTTTACAAAAAAAGCTATACCATAGAAACACAGGCAGGAACTCTTACAGAACAATGGGCGCAGAAACTCAGATTACCTGCCGGTATCCCGGTAGCAGTAGGGGCCTTTGATGCTCACTTGGGTGCCGTTGGTTCCGGTATTGCTCCTGGCAAACTGATTAAAATAATCAGCACCAGCACATGTGATATGCTCGTGTCCGAGTCGGGCCGGGAGCTGGCGGATGTACCCGGAATTTGCGGCATAGTTGACGGTTCCATCCTGCCGGGTTACTTTGGACTTGAGGCGGGTCAATCAGCAGTAGGTGACATTTTTAACTGGTTCGTCAATTACATCCAGGCCGGCGGCAAAAAGGCGGGCTCTCACGAAGCCCTTACCGAAAAGGCAGCAAAGCTCAAGCCGGGCCAGTCCGGCTTGTTGGCCCTGGACTGGAACAACGGAAATAGAACAATACTCGTTGACCAGAGATTGACCGGATTACTGGTAGGGCAGACGTTACACACAAGGCCGGAAGAGATTTACAGGGCACTGATAGAGGCGACCGCTTTCGGGGCGCTTACTATTATCAACAGATTTGAGGAATACGGCGTTAAAGTTTCAGAAATTATAAACTGCGGCGGAATCGCTGAAAAGAACCCATTGCTTATGCAGATTTACGCTGATGTAACCGGAAGGGAAATGAAGATATCACGTTCCGCCCAGAGCTGTGCGCTGGGCGCCTGCATCGCCGGTGCCGTAGTGGCTGGTAAAAACGCTGACGGCTATGATAATTTCTCCGATGCCCAGGCCGCTATGTGTGGAATTAAAGATGTCACATACCAATCTGCGCCGGAAAATCACAGTCTCTATCAACAGTTGTACGCCCTTTATAAGCAATTGCACGATGCCTTTGGTTTAGCGGATTGGTCGGGCAAACTGGCCAACGTTATGAAAGAGCTTTTAGATATCAAAGACAGCGTTTGATTGGTGAGTAGTAAACAGCTAATTCGCTATTCACCATTCAAGCGGATTCTTACAAGGATTTATGGTGTACGAAGAATTAAGAAAAGCTGTCTATGATGCAAATATTGAATTGCAAAAGCAGAAGCTCGTCATTTATAGCTGGGGCAATGTCAGCGGGATAGACCGTTCAAACGATGTGATTGCCATCAAACCCAGCGGTGTTATGTACGATGAGCTTACGCCCGAGAAGATGGTATTGGTTGATCTGGACGGAAACATTATCGAAGGGACTCTCAATCCCTCATCGGATACGCCGACACATCTTGAACTTTACAGAAATTTAAAAGCTATCGGCGGTATATGCCACGCTCATCCGCCCAATGCAACTATGTGGGCACAGGCCTGTCGGGAAATTCCTTGCTTCGGTACTACGAGCGCAGATTATTTCTACGGCTCGATACCTGTCACGGAAGTGATGACTGAGGATGAAATACGAAGTGATTATGAGCTAAACACGGGCAAGTGCATAGTCAGGAGATTTACCGGTATTGACCCAACAAAAATGCCGGCGGTGCTTGTCGCCAACCATGCCCCTTTCACCTGGGGCAGCAATGCCGCAGCGGCTGTCGAATCTATGGTGGTGTTAGAGCAGACAGCAATAATGGCCCTGGGTACTATAACTATAAATCCGGAACAAAGGCCGATTAGCAAAGCCCTTCTTGACAAGCACTATCTGCGCAAACACGGCAAGAACGCCTATTACGGGCAGCTTGGGTCTTGAGTCTTGTGTCTTGAGTCTTTTTTAGGAGAAACGAAAATGAAGAAAGTCACGTTCGGAGTAATTGTTGGAAATCGAGGATTTTTCCCGGATATATTAGCAAAACAAGGACGAAAAGATATACTTGATGTGCTTAAGAAAAACGGCTTCAACTCGGTTGCCCTGTCGATGCAGCAGACAAAATATGGTGCAGTTGAGACCTTTGAGGATGCCAAGAAATGCGCTGCGCTTTTTGCAGAAAAGAGTGAAAAGATCGAGGGGGTAATCGTAACACTGCCGAACTTCGGTGATGAAAAGGGAGTGGCCGAGACAATAAAACGCTCAGGGCTTAATGTGCCGATTCTGATTCATGCCGAGCCGGATGCGCAAGATAAAATGAGTATAGCTAACAGGCGGGATTCTTTCTGCGGCAAGATAAGTGTTTGCAATAACCTCAGACAAGCGGGTATTCCATATACGCTGACAAACTCACACACAGTCAAGGTTACTTCGGCTGAATTCAAAAAAGATTTGGGCGATTTTGCCTCGGTTTGCAGGATTGTTAAGGGCTTGAAAAACGCAAGGTTCGGTGCAATCGGCGCACGAACTGGGGCCTTTAATACCGTTCGCTACAGTGAAAAAATCCTCGAGCTATCAGACATCTCTGTAGAGACAATAGATTTGTCTGAAATCCTTGGAAGAGTTGCACGGCTTGCTGATAACGATAGGGGGGTTAAGAGAAAATTGAATGATATCGAGAAATACGTTCCGACCAAATCAATTCCTGCTGAGAAGCTTTTGAAGATGGCTAAATTTGGTTACGTCGTGGACCAGTGGATAAAAGAAACAGAGCTTAACGGTACCGCAATACAGTGCTGGACCTCTCTGGAGGAATTCTTTGGAGTTGTTCCCTGCACACTTATGAGCATAATGAGCGAGTCGCTGGTTCCGAGCGCGTGCGAGGTTGATATTACGGGCTTATTGGGAATGTACATTCTGCAATTGGCCGGCGGTACGCCCAGCGCCCTTCTGGACTGGAACAATAACTACGGCGCCGACCCCGATAAAGCCGTCTTGTTCCATTGCAGCAATCTGCCAAAATCATTCTTTAAGAATTCAAAAATGGACTATCAAGAGATAATTGCAGGGACAGTGGGAAAAGAGAACACTTACGGAACCGTTGTCGGCAAGATAGCACCGGGCAAGGCAACTTTCTGCAGAACCGCTACTGATGATACTGCTGGTATCATCAGCGTTTATGTCGGCGAAGGTGAATTTACAAACGACAAACTCGATACATTCGGTGGATATGGCGTGATGAAAATTGCGAATCTTCAGAGGCTTTTGCAATATGTATGCAAGATGGGCTTTGAACATCACGTTGCTGTGAACCGAACAGAAAAAGCCGACGCAATAGCAGAAGCTCTTGATAACTATATGGGCTGGGAAGTCTATCGGCATGAATAGAATTCGTTTGTTTAACCGTTTTTCAGACCAATAAGATAAACGGCAAAATGGAAAGGAGCATATCATGAGGGTAAAAAAGACAAGTAAAATAATAATACTTGGGATTTGCCTGGCAGCATGTCTTCAGAAATGTATTGCCGAATCCCAAACGACAAAGCCGGCGGTCAAGATTGATGCGAACAAGACCGCAGAGCCAATCTCGAAATATATCTACGGTCAGTTTATCGAGCACCTCGGCCGATGTATTTACGGCGGTATCTGGGCTGAGATGCTCGAAGACCGCAAGTTCTATTTCCCCATTACCCCGAATTACAATCCCTACCGCCGAACCCGCGGCATCCCCCGAGATAATCCGTTTGCGATAGTAGGCGCATCACCCTGGCAAATCATCGGCCCGGGCGATTCGGTGACTATGGTCAAAGAAGATTCATTTGTCGGCGAACACACTCCACTCATTCAGTCCGGCAGCGGTATCCGACAGCTTGATCTGGGACTGGTTAAAAATAAAGAATACGTCGGTTATATCTACCTCAAACCACAACGGCAAAGTACAAATGTTAAGATATCACTTCTCTGGGGTGACAAACAGGAAGAACAAGAATCCATTCACACTCTGGTTGTTGCGGCCCGGTATGGCAAATATCCATTTAAGTTTACAGCCGGGGCTGACACTTCAAACGGCAAGCTGGAAATCGAGGTGGACGAAATAGCTATGGGGCCATGCCTTGTGGGCACGGTCTCGCTGATGCCTGCGGACAACATTGAGGGTATGCGGGCCGATACTTTGAAAGTGCTGAAAGAACTCAACTCCCCGATGTATCGCTGGCCCGGTGGAAACTTTGTCAGCGGCTACGACTGGCGCGACGGCATCGGTGACAGGGACCGCCGGCCACCCCGCAAAAATCCCGCCTGGACAGGCGTAGAACATAATGACTTCGGCTTCCATGAATTTGTTCGCTTCTGTCGTCTGGTCAACGCCGAACCGCTGGTAACCGTCAATACCGGTTTTGGGGATGCCTACTCCGCAGCCGCTCAATTGGAATACGCCAACGGTTTAGCCAATACACACATGGGAGCTTTACGGGCCAAAAATGGAGAGCCGGAACCCTTTAATATTCGCTACTGGTGTATCGGGAACGAAATGTTCGGTGACTGGCAGCTCGGGCATATGAAACTCGAGCACTATGTCCAAAAACATAACTGGGTCGTGGACAAAATGCGCGAAGTTGATCCGGACATCATTCCCATCGCTTCCGGAAACGCCGGCTCCTGGAGCGAAGGATTACTGAAGGACTGCTCGAATCATATTGACCTGATTGCGGAGCATTTTTATTGTCGTGAAAAATCCAGCCTGATAGAACATACTTCTCAAATCGCCAACAATATCAAACAAAAGGTTCAATTCCATCAGGAGCTTCGTCAAAAACTGGATACTCTCAAAGGCAAAGATATCCGAATCGCTATGACGGAATGGAACTATTGGTATGGTCCCTATCTATTCGGTGAACTGGGGACCCGGTATTTTCACAAAGACGGACTGGGAATCGCAAAAGGCCTGCATGAATACTTTCGTCATACGGATACAATCTTCCTGGCCAATTATGCCCAGACAGTCAACGTCATCGGCTGTATTAAGACCACCAAGACCGACGCTGCCTTTGAGACGACGGGATTGGCCTTGAAACTTTACCGTAACCATTTTGGAACCGTGCCGGTCGCTGTCACCGGTGACGCTTATCCGCTCGATGTAGCAGCAGCCTGGACCAGCGACCGCAAAGCCCTTACCGTTGCCATTGTAAATCCAACGGAGCAAAAACATGAGCTGCCAATGGATTTAGAAGGTGCCCGGCTTAGCGGAAGGGGAAGGTTGTGGCTGATTGCTAACGAAGACCCTAAGGCCTATAATGAACCCGGTAAAGAACCTCGTGTTAAGATTGTTGAAAAGACAATTGATAACATATCGAGCAAACTTGATGCACCAGCATTGAGCATATCACTGTACCTGCTGCCGGTGAAATAAAGCTCATCTGCCTTGCAGAGTAAATGTGGTACGAGAAATAATTCAGTATCGTCATGCAAAATTGAGGTTAGGCATATTTGCAAAAGACTTAAATAATTCAGTAAACAGGAGGCAAATTATGAATCGACAAAAAACATTTATCGCGGTTGTGTGTCTTTCTTTACTGGTTAACGTCGTAACGTTGGCGGACGAAAATCTTCGGGTTTTGTCCGGGACTATAAATGGCGTTAAGGCAGGTGATATGATGAATCATTACCTGCGGAGCCAGGCCCAGGAACGGTTCGAGAAATGGAAGGCCGAGTATGAGCAGCGAACGACGCCGGAGCAGATAGCTGAGTATCAGAAGCGCCACCGCAGCAAATTTCTCGAAGCTATCGGAGAATTTCCGCAGCGTACGCCGCTGAAGCCACAAATAACGGGCGTAATTCAACGCAAGGGCTACAAAGTGGAAAAAGTTATCTACGAGAGCCAGCCGAAACACTATGTTAGCGCAGTGTTGTTTTTACCAGATTCTGCGAAGCACAAACCGCCATACCCCGGTGTGCTGGTGCCCTGCGGTCACAGCCGGAACGGCAAGGCGTATGAGTCCTATCAGACTATGGGGGCGCTGCTGGCGCTTAACGGTATGATGGCACTGGTCTTCGACCCTATTGACCAGGGTGAGCGAAGCCAAATGCCTTCTCAGTTGCCTGAGTTACAGGGAACAAGAGCTCACACGATGCTCGGTGTCGGCAGTATTCTGCTCGGCCGTAACACAGCTCGGTTTGAGATATGGGACGGCATGAGGGGTATAGACTATCTGCAATCGCGTCCGGAGGTAGACCCGACTCGTATTGGCTGCACGGGCAACAGCGGCGGGGGGACGCAAACCTCATACCTGATGTCACTGGACGACCGTATCATTGCGGCAGCCCCAAGCTGTTACATTACGAGTTTCGAGCGCCTTCTATCAACCATCGGACCACAGGACGCAGAGCAGAACATTTACGGCCAGCTTGCTTTTGGGATGGACCACGCAGACTACCTGATGATGCGGGCACCAACACCGATTATCATTTGTGCCGCTACGAAAGATTTTTTTGATATACAGGGGACATGGGAATCGTTCCGCTTTGCCAAGCGCTTATACTCGCGCATGGAATTTGCAGAGCGCATCGAACTGTTAGAGAACGATGCGCCTCACAATTACAATCAGATACAGCGACAAAGCGTAGCCAGATGGATGTCACGATGGCTGCTTAAAAAAGATGAGCCGATAACCGAACCGGCTATCGAGCTGCTCAATGAAGAAGAAATTAAATGTACTCCCGAAGGTCAGGTAATGGCCTTAAAAGGAGCACGGTCAACTTACGACTTGAACCGGGATTATGAAAAGACATTGGCCAAACAACGCAGGGAGCTTTGGAAGACAAAATCACGAACAGAACTGCTGAACCGGGTGCGTGAGCTCGCAGGTGTCAGCAGGTTAACAGAGCTGCCAAAACCCAGAGTCGAAAGCATAGGCATTGAAGACCGCTCTGACTATAAGATAGAAAAGCTCATTATAAAGTCGGAAGATGGTATCTATCTGCCGGCACTGATGTTTATGCCCAGGCAAATGCTGTCCGTAGGGGCAGTGCTTTATATACACGAAAATGGCAAAGATAAAGAAGCCGGGCCGGGCGGGGCAATCGAAAAGCTGGTCAAAGCCGGTCGGTCGGTGTTAGCCGTGGACCTGCGCGGAACAGGTGAGACCCAACAGACCGGTCAGAAAAAACTTGGAGAGGCGACTGGGTTCAATTGGAAGAATCTTTATATGGCCTACCTGTTAGGACGTTCCTATGTTGGAATGCGTGCCGAAGATATACTGCTTTGTGCGCGGTACTTGAAGCAACAACAGGATGGTCCGGTGGATTTGGTCGCGGTTGGTCACGTCAGCGTACCGGCCCTGCACGCCGCGGCGCTCGAACCAGATATGTTCGGGTCGGTGAAACTTATACGAGGGCTGGTGTCCTGGTCGAATATTATCGAATCAGGCCGGTCGTTGAATCAACTGGTAAATACAGTGCACGGGGCATTGACCGTTTACGATTTACCCGACTTAGCTGCTACCTTGAGAGATAAACTGACTATCGAAGAGCCTCTGAATGCCTTAGGTGAGCCGATGGCTCAATAGAGAGCGAAAGGACAGCCTGAGCATCTTCAAAAAAATAAATTTAGCGGTTTTTTGGGTTACAAGAATGCAGAATTTTGGTATAATTCTGCATTAGCCAAAGAAAATCTTTGGAGGGAGAACAAAGATGACCGGGCAAAACAAATCGAAAAACCTGACGTTCGTTGAGGTTGTAACTGTCGTATTAGTGTGTCTGTTTCTTCTGGCCGTCGTGGTGCCTGCTTTCCAAATACCACGCTCCGATGCCATACGGATGACGTGTTTAAAAAATCTGTCCCGTATGAGCAGGGCAATGCTGATCTATGCCAATGACTACGATGATGAGTATCCCCGCGCCGGCGGTAGAAGTAGTGTATGGAGCAGCCACATACTCAATTGGCAGGCGGATAATCGATTCGCTGCTTATGGCTTAAGCGCCGACGGCAGTGGTGGAATTGCTACAATAAGCTCAAGCTTGTATTTTCTGGTCAAATATACCGAGGTAATGCCTAAGTCGTTTGTTTGTCCGGGCGATGCCGGCATAACCGAGTTCAAACCCGTTGATTACGGCGCAAGCGACAGAAAACTTATTTACCTCTGGGACTTCGGCCCCGAGGCCTCTAAGCATTGCAGCTATGCCTACCAGATGCCTTATGGTCTATATCGCCTGACCCTATCGAGCGAGCCGGGTATGGCAGTGGCGGCCGACCGTAATCCATGGATAGACTCTACCGCTGCGGAAGCCAAGGATATAAGATTCTTCAATCCCGATGGGGGCAGAGAATCTGTAAAGGCCGGTAATGCGGTCGCACATGAAAATGAAGGGCAGAATGTTCTGTTTGTTGACGGCCATGTAAGCTTCGAAAAAAGCCCTGCCTGTGGGATTAACGACGACAACATTTACACCTTCTGGGACGGCGGAGATATTCGACGAGGCGGCATGCCCATTCCTTTCGCGAGTGAACCTGCGGACAGGCTGGATTCCTTCTTAGTAAACGAACCGGCAACTTATAAGAAAACTGTAACAAAAGAGGCCAAAGTCATAGATTCCAAAGACCTGAAACAGACTTCGGTGGTCGCAACCCTTGATTGCCCTATGCCGGAACGTCGAAATGTCATCTGGTGCTCTACGTTCCAGATGGCCTGGGACAAGCTCAAAAAGGACATAATCGGCGAGCCGGTCAAGGTACCGGATGCAGAGGAACTTGCTACACGTCTTAACCAGGGCGAGGTTTCCAAGGGGGACATTGAGGAGGAATCGTTTTATTCAACAGCAGGTATTGTAAAGAATGGTATTATCGAGGAAATACAGAAGGAGATGAAAAAGCGTTTTCCCTCTGAACCTGTGCCTGTTTTTGAAGAACTGGACACTTTGCCACCGGATTTAAAAAGCGAGACGATAGTTACCTATTCTTACTTAGAAGTCGATGTCGGATTCAAGTATCCGTTCCAAAACACCGACGGTGCGTTTATATTTCAGGACTCAAAAGGCAAAGAAATAGGCGTAACGGCGTTTCGTACAGACAACGAAAGGGACTCGGCACTTCGTGAACAGGTTGAAATACTCTACTATAAAGAAGGCCAAAGAGCAAATACCGCGGAGTTTGCGGTAGATTTGTGCAAACATACACAACCGTATCAGGTTATTCTGGCGCTTGTGCCATGGTGCGACACTCTCGGTAAGACAATAGATACTGTTGAGGAGAAGATAAACAAATTCAAACAACACACGCACTACGAGCAACTGCGCAAGCTCCGGCCCTCTGAGGCCTCTGACTATATGCCTGGCGATATCTTGATAGTACCAGATATTCTCTACAAGCTGACACATCAATTCTCAGAACTTAAATGGAAAGAAATAAAAAACGAGAAATATTTGGACTATTGGTTCCTTATAGTGAAGCAAATGGTAGATTTCTCGCTCAGCCGGACCGGTGTAACCGTGAAGTCGCAGGCTATCATTGGCCCACCACCTCCGGCAATACTTCCAGAACCGCGACGCCTATACTTTAACAGGCCATTTTTGGTGTATGTCAAAAAACGGCAGGGGGGTACTAATCCCTTTTTTGTGATGTGGGTGGACAATGCCGAACTTATGAAGGAATTTTAGTGTAAAGAAATTAATCAGGTTTTATGCCGGACCAATCGAGACAATATCCACCTCAATAAGCATCACGCTATTAAAAACAAAACGCCCTAGGAAAAAGGTGGAATCTTTTTGGATAGTCTTTTATACTGACAGCGAATCGACTACATCGTAAAATCTGTTCGATTAGTAACGTTCAAGTATGACCTTATATGAAGGAGGTAACTTATGAAGCTTCGAATGAAACGCCGTACATTTCTTAAACAAAGCGCAGCAGCCGGAGCGGGGCTGGTAGTCCTGAAGTCAGGTATCCTCAGGGCCGGCAATTCACCGAACGAAAAGCTGAATATCGCTGTTATCGGCGTTGGCGGGCGAGGGGGCGCCAATCTGAACAACGTCAAGAGCGAGAACATCGTGGCGCTGTGTGATGTAAACGAGAATAATCTTGCAGCGGCTGCAAAAAAATTCCCCAGGGCGAAAACATATATCGACTGGCGCAAGTGTCTCGACCAGAAGGACATTGACGCTGTTGTCTGCTCGACGACGGACCACACCCATGCCTTCATCAACATCTGGGCGATGAACCGCGGCAAGCACGTCTATTGTGAAAAGCCGTTAGCCAACTCCGTAGAGGAGGCACGAATGGTCCGCGATACGTACCTCAAGAACAAGGGCAGGCTTGCAACGCAGATGGGCACGCAGATACACGCCTCGGACAATTACCGGCGCATGGTCGAGCTGGTGAAGAACGGTGCCATTGGAACCGTGAGTGAAGCCCGTGTCTGGTGCAGCCGGCTGCCCGAAGGAGGCAGCTATCTGCCGGGGGTCACGCCTATTCCGGATAACATCCACTGGGACCTTTGGGTCGGCCCATCGCCGATGCATCCATATAATCCCGGATACTTCGGCGGATGCCTGGCATGGAACCTCTACTGGGACTTCGGCAGCGGACAGATAGGAGACATGGGCAGTCACATGATGGACATGCCGTACTGGGCACTTGATTTGAAACTTCCCACGACTTGCGAAGCCGCCGGGACGCCCGTTAATACCGACACATGTCCGCAATGGCTTACAGCCGAGTGGGACCATCCGGCCAACGATTGGCGTCCGGCCGTTAAGATTTACTGGTACGACGGCGGCAAAAAACCAGGGATGCCGTCGAAGGCATTCGACCGTGAATGGCTGTTCAAGGGTGTGCTGTTCAAAGGAGACGATGGCTGGCTATTGGCTGATTACGACTATAGAATTATGATGTTAAGAGGAGATATGACGCATTATAAATCGCCAGCGCCAGATGAGCTGATTCCGCCGTCACCCGGTCATCATAATGAGTGGATCATCGGCTGCAAGACGGGCAAGCCGACACTCTGTAACTTCGATTACTCCGGCGCGCTCATTGAGAATAATATGTTGGCACTGGTCGCATACCGCGTCGGTGAGAAGCTCGAGTGGGACGCTAAAAATATGAAGGCAGCCAATTGTCCCGAAGCTGACCAATATATCCGCAAGACATACCGGAAAGGATGGGTACTAAACGGATAAAGGTCGTCTTTATTTTTACTTCTTGTCGGGGCGTGAGTATCCGCGGGCATAGTCGGCACGACAGCGCTGCTCGGTCTGGTTAGGGTGCTCACCGATTTCTTTGACAAGGGCGGCGTGCATCGCACGGACCCGTCGTCTGTACTTTTTCAGGCCCGCGAGATTGTTGAACTCACCCGGGTCGGTTCGGAGGTCATATAGTTCCCGTTCAGCCGGATGGTCCGCGTCGGCCGGAGTGTGGTAAATATACTTGTAATCACCCATACGAATCATCACATTGCCGGAGGCAATATTGTGGCCATAGTATTCGCTGACTGCGAGGTCTTTCCACTCACTTTCCGGGTTATCCAGCCATCGAACCATAGAGTCGCCGTTCCAGTCGTCGGGTACATCAGCGGCGCCGAGCTCGGCAACGGTCTGCACTACATCCACTAATGAGCAGGCCTTCGTTCGCCTTTGTCCTCCTTTCCACCGCGCAGGCCAGCTAACAATCAACGGCACCCGGCTGGCGTGCTCGTACAAGCAGTTCTTCCACCACAGGCCGTGCTCGCCCATATTCTCGCCGTGGTCTGTGGTATAGATTACGATAGTATTGTCGGCGACTTTACTAATGCTCAGGGCATTGAGAACTTTTCCGACTTCTTCGTCCAGCCACTGTGTAAGGCCATAGTAAAGCTCACGGCCCTTGCGCACGATATCGTCCGGGACGTTCTCGACGTTAAAACCGATGCGAAGATGTTTATAGTTTCTCGCCTGGGATTCGAGATGGCCCGGAGGAATTTCGGGCATTGGGACTTTGCCTTCGTAATATTGCCAGTACTTCTGCGGCACAATCAAAGGAAAATGAGGGGCAAGATAGCCGACCAGCATAAAAAACGGCTTGTCGGAGGCCCTGCGATTATTAAGAAATTCCACTGTCGCAGCCGTTACCTTTCGGTCGTGCTTTAAGATGCTCGAATTGTCTTCGGTACGAAAATCTTTAAATCTATTGCTGATGCCGGCCTGGGGAGTGAGGTTGTCTGCTTCGCGGCGATTTCCTTTTCCCGTCTTGTAGCTGTTGTTCATATTGCCGCCGATTTCCGTGAATCCGTAGCGACGGGTACGGTCGTAGTGCATCTTGCCGCAAAGAATCGATTCATAACCTGAGTCGTTCATTATCCGCGGCAGTGACGAGTAATCCGCGCTGGGAAGCCAGCAACCGTTGCTCCAGGCACCCACACGGGAGATGTATTTGCCCGAAGTGAACGAAAGACGTGAAGGTACGCACAGCGGCGAGCTGCAGTAGCAGCCCTCGAAGGTTACACCGCGCCGGCTCAGGCTATCCAGATTCGGGGTGTGGACAATATCGTTGCCATAACTTCCAATCACACCCGCATTGTGCTCATCTGACATAATAACGATGATGTTCGGCTCGCTTGTGCGTTTCTGTCGGGCGAATACCAAAGGTGACATAATGAATGAACCGGCAGCAAGCCCTGCACTTTTAAGAAATTCTCTTCTTGTTGGATTGTGCATTTTTTTCTCCCTGTTCCATTTTCTTAGAAAATTCTACTACCAATTTAAAACATACTAAAAATCATGCCAACTACTTAACCTCAGCATGTTTGGTCATAACTCATTTACTGTCGACTTCAGCCATGATGCAGCCGGAGCATTAACCTCGATATTATGCCGGAGGATCCGCTCGGCTAAATTCTTCATAACCTGTTTATAATCAGGATTATCACAAAGGTTCTTCATTTGCTCCGGCTCCTTGAGGCGGTCGAAGAGCATGTGATTACCATTGGCTTTTAGCACAAGCTCGTATTCAGGCGTAAAAATCCCCGCCGAGGCGAGCGAGGAATGATGAATCATCGCCTCGTCTGTCCATTCGATTTTCTCGCCTTCCCCGAACGGAGTCGAGGACAAACGCAATAAGCTGGAGGCATCTCGTCCCTGTTCTCGTCCGCAGGGCTTAATTCCCATCAGGCCGAGAAGGGTTTGCTGCACATCAACGCTGGTAACGAATTGGTGAATCACAGTGCCGGGGCGTATCTTCTTCGGCCAACAAATGATAAATGGGATTTGGTATGCGGTCCGGTACCATTGGTTTTTTCCGTAGAGGCCGTGCTCGCCCATATATTCACCGTGGTCGGTCGTGAATACAATGATTGTATCGTCGAGAATGCGTTTGTCTTTGAGGGCATTTAGGATGCGTCCGACATTGTCGTCGATGCATTTGACGAGGCCGCAGTAATGGGCCTTGCTCTTTCGCATTACCTCAGCGGTTATCTTGTGGCCTTTCTTTGGCGACGATTCCTTAAAGTTATTCGGAACGGTCATATCTTCGGGCCGATACATACTCATATAAGGTTCACGCACAGTAAACGGGCCATGTGGGTCAGGGATGCTTACCATATAGAAAAAAGGTTTTCTTCTTGGCTTTTTTATAAAGTCAATTGTTTTATCAGCCAGCCAATCGGTGGTAAACGTCTTTTCGTCACCAATCACTTTATACGGTGAGACTTCCGGATTTCCCTTGGGTTGTTCGACTATCTTCTTCCAATGGCCTCGGTTAAACATAAAACGGCAGTCCGCAAATCCCATCGAGCGCTCCGGCCTGACCCAGCCCGGTTTCGGTTCGCCGTCAAGATGCCATTTTCCTGCATAGCCGGTTTCATAGCCGTTACTTTGCAGGATGTGAGCGATAGTTACCTCATCGCGATTCATCTCGATGTTATTTTTGTAGGCGCCATGTGCGTGGGGATAGCGCCCGGTGATAAGACAACCACGGGACGGCGTGCACACTGCGCTGTTGGTAAAAAAGTTATGGAAAATAGCACCTTCTTCTGCAAGGGCATCGACGTGCGGCGTTTTAACGAGGATTTTCCCATAATTCGGCGTCCTGGTCAGTTGCTTTGCATAGATACTTAGGGCCCAACAGCTTAACTGGTCGGTGTGAATGATTAGCAGATTGGGATACTCTTTCTTTTGCCGTGTTGGTTTGGTTCTGCAAGTTGCCACCGCCGGCATTGCCAACGATGCCATTCCCACGCCCACGGCTTTTAAGAAATTACGTCGATTCATATTTCACGTCATCAGTAATTCCAATACTTATTCCATAGAGCAGATTATTCAACTCCTAAAAGCACTACCGACTTGGCAGGTAGCGTTACTGTTAAGGTATTATCTCTCAACTGAAAGTTATCGAAGGCAGAGGGTTTGACTACCTCCGGTCTGTCAAAAGTATTATGTGCGGTCATAATATCAGCGGTTAATATACGACCGGAGATTTTCTGAGCCCCGGTACCTTGAAGCTCACAAACAAGCTGTGCCGAGTTTTTGGGGTCAAGATTGCAAAGCGATATGTGAATCCTGCCTGATTCGTCCTTCGACGCCGAGACATTGAGTGCCGGAATTTGCTCGCTGCCGAATTGATAATTGCGGCACTGCAGCTCAATGGGCAGCAGCGTAGCATTATGATGAACCTTGTACATCTCGAATACATGATAGGTCGGCGTCAGAATCATCTTTTCGTCTTCGGTCAGAATCATCGCCTGGAGAACATTGACAGTTTGTGCGATATTGGCCATCTTCACGCGGTCGCAGTGATTGTTGAGGACATTGAGGGTAAGACCGGCCACGAGCGCGTCACGCAGCGAATTTTGCTGGTAAAGAAATCTGGGATTCGTTCCCGGCTCGACCTGGTGCCAGGCACCCCATTCGTCAAAAATTATCGCCACACGTTTCTTTGGGTCATATCTGTCCATAATATCAGCGTGCTTTGTGATAATTTCATCCACGAGCAGCGCTCTTTGAAGCTGAGCAAACCAGTCTTCCTCACCAAATTCAGTAGCTGAACGGCTATTTTTACCCGAACCACAATAGTAGTGGGGGGCCAGACCATTCATACGTCTGCCTGCATCGCGCATTACCACCTCTGTCCAATTGTAATCTGATTGCCTGGCTCCACACGCTATTTTATAAAGGCGGTTTTCTCCAAAGTTGCGCAGATATGTGGCAAAGCGGCGATACAGGTTGGCATAATACTCGGGCTCCATACTGCCGCCGCAGCCCCAGTTCTCGTTACCTACTCCCCAGTACTTTACCTTCCAGGGCTTGTCCCTCCCGTTTTCACGGCGCCAATCCGCCATCGGGCTTTTGCCGTCAAAAGTTATGTATTCGACCCACTGCTGCATCTCCAGCACAGTGCCGCTGCCCACGTTGCCGCAGATGTATGGCTCGCAGTCTAACTGTTCGCACAGGTCAAGGAACTCGTGAGTCCCGAAGTGATTATTTTCCGTTACACCGCCCCAATGAGTATTGACCATAGTGGGACGCTGGTCACGTGGGCCGACACCGTCCTTCCAGTGATACTCATCGGCGAAGCATCCGCCGGGCCAGCGAAGAACAGGTATCTTGATCTTCCTTAACGCCTCGACCACATCGTTGCGAATGCCGCGCGTGTTCGGAATCGCCGAATCCTCACCGACCCAAAAACCACCGTAGATACACCTGCCTAAATGCTCTGAGAAGTGGCCATAAATGTTTCTGTTGATAGTTTCCTTTCCTTTGTCGGCGTGAATGACCAGCTTGTTTAAACCCGGTTTCTCCTGCCATGTTTCATCCCCGGCAGGTGTTGAGGTACAACCAACTATCAATACTGTAACCACAAGACACACGATTCCTACGATATTTGTCATCGTAAACAAACATTTCCTTGGCTTACTCTGCTTCATTTTCTTATCCTTTCCATAGAATATCAGGAGTTAAGCCCACACGAAAAAATGGGGTTTCATTCAAGCTTATGGTCTGACGGTTTCAGGCCTTTTTTGTGGCCGCCCATTCCAATTGGATTGGGATTATACTCGCCAACTAAATCAACCTTGCTCTCGGCCGGGATTTTATCCTCCATTTCCATCGCCCAGCAGCAGGCATTCACAAGAAGACGACGGAAACCTTCGTTCTTAAGGTCGCCTCCATGTCCCATTGTGGTAGTAAAGATACGAGCTGTTTTTCCTTTTTCGCCCGTGTAAGTCTTGGTCCAGGCTACTGGCACGAGTTTCTTATCCGGATTAGGTTTATCTTTTGGGTCCATACCCGAAAGTACCTGACCCATAATCAAAGGTTTGCTGTCACCGGTCAGTGTCGTTAGGCCATAGACATCGGACGGGCCCCAGATATCTTCAATGCCTTTAACAACGGGATGATTTTCCATACCTTCTGCAATAAGTCCACGTGTACTTTCTCTCTGGTGACGTCCATAGTGGTTAATCCACGTCTCACCAAAAACCTGTCTTCCATACCCACCGTCTAATTCCTTGCTCCGAAAACTGTATTTGGCATAGGGGCTGTTTTTGTTTTTAGTGTAATTGAAAGCGTGCGTTGATGTTCTTAATCCTACAATGGGCTTGCCGGAGTTAGTATAATCAATAATATACTTCATCTGCTTATCAGGTAACTCGCGGAAACGCAAAAACATCACCATCAGGTCGGCTTTATTGAGAACCTTAAGGCCGGGGATATTATCAAGTGTCTGCGGGTCGATTTCGCCGGTTTCTTTATTGACGGCAAAAAGCACTGTGCACTTAAAGCCGTGGTGTACAGCCAAAATCTTGGCGAGCTGGGGCATCAAGTCTTCCGAGCGGTATTCCTCGTCGCCGATGACAAAGACAATGTGTTTGCCCTTGCCCGGGCCTTTGCCGCCTTTGTAAACAACGCTGGATTCAGCGTTCACTACTATGCCCAGCAGGCAAGTCAATACCACGAACACCAACACCCAAAGCTTAATTGAATTTCCTGACTTGTTCATATTCATCTCCTTTTCATCATAACCAGGTAATCATTACATTCATAGACAGGCAAATAATATAACAAATCCCGTTTTGTTTTACAAGCCAGTTAAGTGAACTCAAGCATTCTTCGGATGCATCTGCCGTTTGTAGGTGGGTTTTTTCTCAACTGTAGTTTCTTAATCAGCAACACCGTTTATGGCGTTGTTATCCCTGCTCCGCTTTCGCAGGAATGACAAGTCATGTATTCAAGCTTGAATGAGTATAAAGCTTGATTATGCAGGACTTATAAAGACGAAGACAAAGCCGACGCAAGAACTATCCGCTCTATTCCGAGGTCGGCATATAGTTCCCACAAAAGGATATGACCGCCCGCGGTTTCCTTTGCATCAAATGTTAGGCTATATACCTCACCGTCCTGGATAACATGAACAGTGAGCAGGGAAGTGACGGCACCGGTGCCTATATAGGCGGTCCACTCACTGTCGATGGGGCCCCAGCCGTTTGCTAAGCCTGCCGAGGTATCCACGCTCTCAGCCCGAGTCTATCTCTATATTGTCCGTTCCAGGCAGCTAAAAACTTGGGTTTTCAACTGTAACAAGCATAGGTCACTCAACCGGCCGGGGAAGATACAGCCGAATGTCGTCAAAGTACACTATACCCGAACCGCCAGGCTGCAGATTGTTCCTGTCGCCAAAACCAATACCCATCGTCTCGACATTGGCAAGATTCACGCCCTGGTCTGCGAACCTCTGCAGGTCGATATTCCATTCCGTCCACTCAGTTATCAAAGCTGCATTCGGGTTGTCGTGAGTGACCACAGCGCTGCCATTGAGAACCACATACATCGGCTCAGCAGTGTTGCTGATTATCCCGATATCCTGGTTCGTCCACTGTCCGGAGACCGTACCGGTGATACTAACATTAGAGAACTTGGCCTCACAGACCTCGCTGGCGTTATGTGCGGTCACTGCCAGGCCTATATACATAGGAATATTCATGTTGATGCCCTCGGTGCCAATCTGTATCCACGAGCTGCCGTCAGCTGAATATGAGGCCGTAACGGCGCCGCCAACATTGCGTTCTATTTTCACCCACTGCGGCGCCGTGAGCCCGGCTATATCCGTCCCTAAGCTCGAAGCGCCCGCCGTTCTGCGACGCTGATAGGAAACACCCTGAGCAGGTGTAACCACCACCATTGCATGGATGGAATCCGCATCCAGCGTATCGCGAATCATCACACCGGCCTTGGCCCAGGGGTCCGTTTGCTCGACGCTCTCTACCTTTGCTGTAATCGAGCCGGCGCTGGTAAGCTCCTTGAAAGCGAAGTGGAACTCATCGGACGTGTCCCAGATATCTGCGCCGGTAGCGGTCATCGTATAGGTGCCTGCCGGGTCTTCTGTGAAGCTGCCCACCTCACCCATATAACCTCTGTGCCACAGCGACAACGTTGTAACGCCATCCCTGGTCCAGTCATTCCCCGAAGCTATTGTCATCTCTGCTTGCGAATATTTCATATCGTTGTCGTAATAAAATGGCATCGACTGTTCGCCGCTGTGGACAATCGTAGTCTCAACAATATGCTCTCCCTTAGAAAAATCTGCGTCATGACCTACAACGGCACCGTTTGTTTCGACCTCCCATCCGTCTATCCAAGTTTCGAATATCATGTCAGGAGAGTAGTCGTTGTAGTCCTCGAAATCGTCCACGACATGATAGTTGACTATCATGAAGCTCCAGACGTCGCCTTTATAGACTGTGGCCTCGGGCGGAGCATTTACTTCATCGACCCGCCAGTAATACCTCTGGCCGAATTCGAGAAGGCCGGGATTATAAGTTGTATCGTCCTGGTTTTGACTGACAAGTACGCCCCGCGGATCAGTTATGCTGGCTTCGTTGACATCATCTAAAACTTTTCCAAAGTACACATTATGAGTATCAGCAAGGCTTCCAGCCCTCCAGCTAAGAACCGGTTCGAGTGATACATCTTTCTGAGCATGAGATGGCTTCGGCACGAAGGCCTTTAATCGGGGCTCGGCACCGAGCATATAATCGACCACATTGAAGAACATCTTGACACCATCCTCGGTGAGGTTAAATGAGCCGGCTTCCTGGCCTCCACCGCCGCCGGCAAGAAACAGCATCCTCTTTTCTGCGGGTATCTGAGTCGAACCATCGTAAAACTCTATGCCGGCAAGCCACTCAGCGATCCATACAGCTTCATTGTCTGCTCTTTGGGCGATCAAAATTCCATTTCCAACATCGTTGGTAATAATAAAAGAATTTTCGCCATTGTTTACGGTTTCATCAATGACATCCACCAGACCATCAACAGGTGTTACGCCCTTAAACACCGGATGGGTGCTGTCTACTACCTGTAGCATTGCTTCAGGAGAATATTCTTCTATGGTTGTGCTGTTTATCCATAGCCAGCGGTTACTCCTGACCCAGTACGCAGTCATCATTATCATTGGTGTAGGAACAGAATTCCACTGCGCGATCTCCGCTGCATCTGTAGCATAATTACCGCTGTTACTATTTCGGCTTACAATAATAAGGTCCGCCGACTCAAGAATTGCTAAATTGTCGGCGTCGAGGATCATCCATTCGCCCGGCCGGAAATCAACGGTGTACCCTGCATCCTCAAGAAGGTTTATCCAGCCCTGGTCATAATAGACAAGGTCGGCATCCGCATTCGTCTCCGATATCCAGACGATATTCTGGGCATGGGCCGATAGCGCCAGCCAAAAAACGAGCGCTAGGAATAAAAAAAGCATCTTTCTACACATAATAGTCCTCCTTCGAAACTAAATAATATGGGATTTTAATTGAAATATAGAGATCTGAACTATGTAGCACAAAGCTTCTATTCCTACCCTGTGCCTCGCATAATACAAAAAACTCCTCCTTTATTTGATTTTCCGTACCTCTCAGAAGCCAAAAACCATAGACCATAATAATTATATTTATATCAGATTAGTTATAGCAGGTAACCCAGTGAGATCGGAACCTATTTCATGAGTGCCGAATATGGGGAACCATCCTAATCCTAATGCAAATATGAAAACCAACATCAATGCTAACCAAAAATTAGGCATAGAATAGCCGAATAATGCGATGATCGAAGACAGAGTGTCAAATATTGAATATTGTTTAATCGCCGCGAAAACACCTAATACAATGCCGATCAACAATGACATCATTTGTGCAGTGAACATAAGTGTGATCGTATTCCGAAACCTAGATTTAATTAAGTCTAGAACGGGTTGCCCTATATATGCTGTACTGTGTGCAATCCCAAAATCACCGTGGAGGAGTTTGTTGATCCAGATGAAGTATTGAACATATATGGGTTTATCAAGCCCTAAACTTTTTCTCAATTCTTCGATGACTTCTCTGGCCGGTGGACGACCTGATTCTGTAAACATAATTTCAATAGGGTCTCCCGGTGCCACATGAATCAGAGAAAATATTACAATCGTGGAGAGGAAAAACATAGGTATCATCAACATAATTCTCCTCATCACGTAAGACTGTATACCCATTGAACGACCCCTGATT
>JBGVTO010000064.1:0-5813 GCA_041862635.1 Phycisphaerae bacterium
ACCAGCGCCACATTGGTCTGTTCCAGAAGCGCTTTTGCAAAATCCATACTGCCGTTAATTTTCGTACCATTAATATTTCGGCCATAATGGCTTGAAACATCAGGGAAACAGTAAAATGCGCCGGTCGATTCGGGGCATTCCACGCCTTCGATGCTGTTTAGCCGCTCCACCATATACTTGCCCCGACGCTCGAATTCTGCTCTCATTTTTTCTATGGCCTGCCCGGATTGCTCACCTAAAGCCGCAATCGCCGCATACTGACAGAAGGTTACAGGGTTCGAGGTCATATGAGACTGTAGCCGCCCCATCGCCTTTATCACCTCTAACGGCCCGGCCGTATATCCCATACGCCACCCAGTCATAGAGAAAGTCTTGCTAAAACCGTTAAGAGTCAGAGTCCTGTCGTAGGCATCCTCACTCAGCGAAGCAAAGCTCACAAATTTGGTATCGCCGTAGACCAGCTTTTCATAGATTTCATCCGAGAGCACCATTATATTTGTTCCTTCGAGAACCTTTGCAATAGCTTTTAGCTCTTCGGGCGTATAAGTAAAACCACCCGGATTACTCGGCGAGTTAATCAACAGCATAGCAGTTTTTTCCGTGACGGCTTCTTTCAACTGCGACGGCGTAATCTTGTAGTCGTTACTCTTATCGGTTTGAACAATTTTAGCAACAGCACCGGCCAGCTTTACTGTCTCCGGATAAGTAACCCAGTATGGTGTACCTAAGATAACCTCGTCACCCGGGTCAAGCACCGCCTGCATCGCCTCATAGACCGAGTGTTTCCCGCCGATATTAACAATGACCTGCTCAGGACTGTATTCGAGACCATTTTCCTTCTTGAGTTTGGCGGCGATTGCTGTCCGCAGCTCAATTATTCCCGCTGTGGCTGTGTATTTGGTCTTACCCGCCTTCAGAGCCTCGATAGCGGCATCCTTGATATAATCCAGCGTGTCGAAATCCGGCGCCCCTGCACCAAAACCAACTACATCCGCACCCTGCGCCTTTAATTCCTGAGCCCTTGCAGTAACTGCGAAAGTTGCCGATGGCAATACCTCCTGGGCACGCTTACTGACTTTCATCTTCTTTGCACCTTTCAAATCTGAACCTTTTTTACCCCGTTAAGGAGAATTCTCTAATGGAGTTTACGTAATCAACCGTAATATTAAAAACAAAACAGCAAAGCTGGTCAAGAAGATACCTTATTATACAAGATGGGGCATCGAATTTATTGACAGCTAATTACACAACTGCTAATCTATTCCCCGTTTTCACGAGGACAAGTTTTATGGTTCGTGCTTTTCAAATTGCGGCCGTATCAAATTCCAGCCTCCCAAGGCCGGAGGCAAAGTATCTGTCCTCTGCCCTCTATCCTCTGTCTTCTGGCCTCCGTCTTCCGTCTTCTGTCTTCCGTCTTAGGTCTGGCGTCTTGTGTCTTGGGTCTTGTGTCTTGTTGTGTTTTTGCCTGATAGGTTGTACTGCTCCTGAAGAAGAGCCGATATGGAAAAACATCAAAATCGGCGACCTGGCCCCCCGTCAGGACGGCAAGCCGCCCCCATCGCCGTTGATTGAAACGATAAATTTTGACCTCCATATTTTTGAAATACCAGCCGAGAACATCGACAAACTGGATAATACTCGCAAGAATTTGTACACAAAGCCCCTGCGATACAACAGTCTTTATGCCTTCGGCGCCAACTCGTTTTCGGTCCACTTCGGCCAAATCCGAATGTTGGACGAAATCTATAATTTGCTGCTTGCCGCCAGCGGTAAAATATTAACGAAAGTGTCGCTGATGTTGGCCGACAGCCTGCCCGAGTCCATTGCCATCACAGGTTTAGACGGCCCACAAACCATCTTCTTCACCTCAACTTACGGCTCAAGGGAAGGAGCAAACATTGGGCCCGGTATCCTTGCCCTGCGGCTAACAGCCCAAACAATCCCCGGCTCAAGAGGTGTATGCAACGTTACCGCATATCCCGTATTTTCGCCACCGATAAGAAGATCTGCAATCCCGCTTTTGGACGCTCGGACAAAAATTCGCGAGTTTCCCTTTAGCGCCGCCGCCTTCGCACTCAAAATGGGCCCGGGCGATTTTGTCCTGCTCGGACCGAAAGAATACGTCAGCGACCAAACAGCTTTAGGCGGCCTGTTCTTCAGCAATCCCAAAGGCAGCCTGTTCATCAGCAAAACCGAGCGTAAACCGCCCGAGCTTAAGCCTGCCGTTAGAATATTCTTACTCGTTTGTACCCGGACAAATTATTGACCGCCCTATGCCCAACCCAACAGTGATATTGTCTCGATGCAGTGATTACAGCCCGCCCGGGATTGCCGAAGCATTACAAAAACAGTTCGAGCTCCTCGGCGGACTGGAAAAATTCGTAAGACCGGGTGATACCGTTTTGCTTAAGCCGAATTTCATCGCCCCAAGGTCTCGCCGTCACGCCACTCAGACCCACCCTGCGGTAATTCTTGAAACCGCCCGGCTCTTAAAAGATTTCGGCGCAAGGCCTTTTGTTGGCGATTCACCCGCGTGGGGCAATGTGTTTACCTGCGTAAAAGCATTACGTTTAGAGGAACCACTGAAGAAATTATCAGTGCCGGTAAAACAGCTCGACAAACCAAAATGGTGCTGGATAGGAACAAAAAACACTAAAGTCGGCATAAGTTCTGTCGCTCTCGATGCCGATGTCATCATAAATCTGCCGAAGTTCAAATCTCACCAGCAAATGGTTGCGACATTCGCCGTTAAAAATATGTTCGGCTGTGTCAGCGGCAAACGCAAGGCCCTCTGGCACTTTGCGAAAGGCAAAAACGCTGACGATTTTTGTGAATTACTCATCGAGATATTCAAATTTTTGAATCCCGCCTTTACTATCATCGATGCCGTCGTAGCAATGGATGGCCCCGGCCCAATCCGCGGCAGAACAAGACCCCTTGGTTGGCTCATCGGCGGAACCGACCCAATCGCCTGTGAAACCATCTGCGCCAAATTGGTCAGTATCAATCCGGAGAACGTGCCGATTATCAAAACAGCAAGACAAATAGGTTTTGGCTGCTCAGACCCGGCTAAAATCAAAATCGCCGGCGATGACTTCCCCCAAAATATATGCACAGATTTCCAACTACCCAAAATGGTTCCAATTCGTTTCTCACTCCTGCACGTCTGCAAAAGCATCTGCAAACAAATCCTCCTCCTCACCAAAGCCGCTATCAAAAAACTCCATTCCGACAAAAACTAACCTATCCACTATCCGCCCCAAGCGCTGAAAGTAGCTTTTCCCTGTCGGCCTCGCTGAACTCCTGCCCGTAAAATCTTAAAAAAATCTCCCTTTTAATTTCCGCATCCGTTATCCCGGGACGGCTATTATAAATGGCACTGTATACTATTTTTTTGGCAGTATCGTACATAGAGCAGCCCATCAGCAAACGCTCCTCGCCGGATTTGCACATCATTAATTCTCGAAATCGAATTGCAATATCAGGATGCGTGTCTAACATCGTTCGCCTCTTTGTATATCTGTTCCAAACCCAGTTCTCGAACCCAATTACCAATATATTTCAAGTCTAAATTATCTACTGTCTCCATCAGATTCCCTACATCTTTCAACTGCACCTCAGAGTGACTGTCTTTTGCCCAGAGCAGCTTGGATATAACCAGGTCTTCGGCAGAGACGAACCAAATAGGACTCTGTTCTATTAGAACCTGCCTTCTGCGCAAAAACGCAGCGTTCTGATATGCGGAGGGCTTTTTAATAATGAAGTCTATTTTGATAACATACCGATTATTGATTAAGTTAAACATGCCCTCGCGAGAAACTGCATCTGCAATCATTTCTCTATTTACGTAGAAATCTCCTTCAAAAGGGACGATAAATTTATCTATATCATCCTGCTTTAATTCTATTACCACGTCTATATCCCTGGTCATCCGTGGTATAGTGTAATAATTCGCAGCGATAGAACCAGAAACCATATAATTGATATCAGCTTCTTTTAAACGGTCGGTTACTATCTTCAAAACTTCAAGTTCTTCACTCATATATAACCTTTACTTAGCTCAGAGTTACGAATCAGCATAAAACAGCATACCATACTATAGTTTCCACAACAAGAGATTGCGGCACACTTTACACTGTAAGCCCAATTCCTGCAACATTGACAGTCGCTGCTTATTTGGCTAATATCCAGCTCTATGCAGGATAAATCCATAAATATTCTCGGTATCGAGACCAGTTGTGATGAGACTGCCGCGGCTGTGGTCGCCGATGGCCGAATCGTAAAATCTTCCGTAGTGGCTTCACAAACCAAGCTGCACGAAAAATACGGAGGTGTCGTCCCTGAGATTGCCTCCCGCGCACATATAGAAAAAATATATCCGGTTATAAAAGAGGCAATGGCACAGGCTGATGTTATTAGAGATGATATTGATGCAATCGCCGTTGCAAATCAGCCCGGCCTGACCATCGCCCTAGTCGTAGGCGTCACCGCCGCCAAGACACTCAGCTTAGCCTGGGAAAAGCCCTTAATAGCAATCAATCACCTGCACGCCCATTTGCAATCGGCAATGCTGTCCGAGGATAATCCGCAATTACCGGCGGTTGCTCTAATCGTATCAGGCGGGCACACCTGTCTTTACGATTACCATTCACCCTTAGAACCTTTACTATTGGGTTCTACCATTGACGATGCCGGCGGCGAGGCCTTCGATAAGGTTGCCACAATCCTCAAACTCCCCTACCCCGGAGGCCCTAATATCGAAAAAGCCGCTGAAAATGGAAATCCGGATGCAATAAAATTCCCCCGCCCGATGCTCGGCCGCGATTCGCTGGACTTTTCTTTCAGCGGTATCAAAACAGCAGTGCTGTATTACTGTCGCGGCCAGGATATGAAAGGCGAAAACAAAGTCGATTCTATGAGCGCCCAGCAAATCGCCGACATCGCGGCCTCATTCCAGGCTGCGGTGATTGATGTCCTCGCAAAAAAAACACAGCGGGCCGCTGAAAAAATCGGCGCCAAAACCATTCTGTTGGGCGGAGGCGTAGCAGCCAATACCCAACTGCGAACCCGCTTACAAAAAATGTGCGACTCGGATGTCCCGCCCAAAAAACTGCTGGTCGCGCCAAAACAATATTGCACTGACAACGCAGTTATGGTAGCTTCTCTGGCGTATTATAAGTTCAAGGCCGGCCTTTTTGCAGACTTGACCCTTGAGCCAAAAGCAACCGGCTGAATTTAGGAGCGCCTTATGCAATTTGCAAAGGGAGGTGAAATATCCGTACCGAACAGTTAAAAAAACTATTAGAGCAGGTCAAAAACGGCGAGCTAAACATAAACGAGGCGATTGAAAGACTCCGCCATTTACCCTTCGAGGATTTGGGCTTTGCCTGCATTGACCACCATCGTCAAATCCGACGCGGCTTTCCGGAGGTCATCTTCTGCCCCGGCAAAACCACCGAACAAATAATCAAAATCTTCGAGACCCTTGCCGAAAAAGGAAATAACGTCCTCGCTACCAGGGCCGAGCCGGAAGTTTTCGACGCACTGACCAAAACTAACAAATTCCCCAATGCCCGCTACGAAAAATTAGCCAGGGCAATCGTCCTCGAACAGAAAGAGCTTCCAGCCTCAAAGACCATCCTGCCGATAGTTACCGCCGGAACCGCTGATTTGCCCGTCGCCAGCGAAGCCAAAGTCACCGCCGAGATTATGGGCCAGCGCACTGAGCTGATTTGCGATGTCGGGGTGGCCGGCCTGCACAGATTGTTCCAGCATCTGCCAAAACTCCAGAACGCCAATGTCGTTATTGTCGT
>JBGVTO010000065.1:0-16265 GCA_041862635.1 Phycisphaerae bacterium
ATAATTTTCGTCGATTGTTTTATCTGGCTTGGCCTGATAAAGAGCTGTGAATGTATCGTCTATACCAAATAGGTTTGTGTTGATTAGACCAACTCTTGGAGTCCACTGCCTATCCCTCGTGCCGGAATTGTCCATTTGGATAAAATAATGCCAGGGATCCGTTTCATAAACATTGTACCCCAAGGCGAGCGTGTTCGGCTCGGAGCCTCTCGAGACAATGGCAGCTACATATCTGTCGGGATTGAGATTGAGAAGATTGACAAAATCATCCAATGCTTTGCGATTTGCCAGCTCTCCCATTTTCAGCGGTGACCACTTCTCAATGGTAGAACGGCGAAGATAACCTTTTTCAACCTTGTTCTGGTCAGCATCGTAATACTCTATTTTGGATTCCGTAATCGGGGATTCGAGAACTTTTATGAATAAAAGCTCATTCACCAGCTCCACACCGTCTTTAATCGATGCCTCCGGCACATAAACATATATGCCGGCGTAATGATTCTCCTCGTACACGGACAGTATATATTGAGTTAAGCCCTGAATAGTCCTTGACGAAATCATTCGAGGCAGGGTTGGCTGAGATATTATGTCATGGACGACTCTCAGGTCATAAAGATATTGGCTTTCGGCTTTCAGTAAAGGTTCGTCGGAGGCGTTATATATTAAAGGCATGCCCTCCAGCAACTCTTCAGTTGATATGAGGGTATTGCCGCTGATGAGCAGTTCCCTTACGGTCAAGCGTGGGCTCGTATCTTCGGGCAGACTTCCGCCTATGGCGGACTCGATCTGTATCTCGCGTTTGGTCTTACTGGATGGGCGTTGTGAAGATTGCTGAAGAGCATCAGCAGCATACACAATTGAACCTAAATAGACAGTGACAATGCACACCTTACTTATTGTGCTATTCATAATAGCTGACTCCTTAAGCTAATCCGGGAATAACAACGATCCGTCCCCAAAGATCCCCCAAACCAGCAACCTCCCGTGTTGAAAAAATCAACCCATAATACATAGGTCCGCAATATAAATTAATATAACAGAAATGAATCTAAAAGGCAAGAAAAATCCGCTTTGCTCTTGCTACTTTGGTCTTTTTGTCACTGATAGGTCGTTTTTCAAACAGCTAATGGCTTTTGCAACTTATCAATTATCCCATTTTTTGGGAGATTTTATTACGCAGCCACTCGATGCTTTGCTCAACTTTGCCGGGCGCTGCTTCGCATTCTATGGAGAGAACACCATCCCAGTTGATTTCTTTCAGCAGCTCGATGCACCCAGCTATATTATCGGCATTGACACCTTCACCGATGCTCACCACAGACGAGGCTATTCCTGTCTGTCCGCCCCGTACAGCCTTTGCAAGCTCTTCGCTGACATCCTTGATGTGACAATGCGAGACTTTGTCCCGGAACCGCTGGAGGAACTTCACCGGGTCTTGCCCGGCGATGAACACGTTGCCCGTATCAAAGTTCAGCCTCAAGTAGGGCGAGTCGAAAAAGCTCAGGATTTGCTCCATAGTATCCGGATTAGTCGTGTAAGGGCCGTGCGGCTCTACATTTATGATAATGTCATATTCTGTAGCCCATTCCAGCACCACACGATAGTACTGTTTCATAAGAACCATTACTTCGTCATCAGTGTATCCCTGCGGCTTACGGCCGCCGTCAGTAGTGTCAACGCATGGGCATTCAAGCGCTTTAGCGAACTGAATAGCTCGAATGGTATAGCCGATACCGCGGTACTGACCCTCTGGAGATGACATGGGGTAAGCTGCATCAAGCTGCGAGACCTTCAATCCCATCGAGTCTAAGTATCGCTTGAGCGTCACCGGGTCAGAATGAAGCGGTATGTGGGGATTATACCCCAACGCCTGAACAAAGTAGTCCCCGTCGATCGTACCGAACTCTACGTACTCCATATCATGGTCTTTAGCAACCTGACAAGGGACCTCGTACGACACGTCGAAGTGCCGCCAATTATCTACATGCATACCTAATTTTATCATGATTTTACTCCTTTTAGTCTCGATTCAGCCATTTACCCGGGCTTTTAAGTCGTCATAATACCTGAATCACCTGCTCAATTCAAATCCATTTTGCTGACATTTATCATAACGAATCAGCCTTGCTCCCGCTATCACCTTGATAGTGAATTGAGCTCCGTCAAAAAAGGCTTAGTTAATCCTTTTTAATTATCCTGCATTCATAAACACCGCCCGCACTTCGCCACGGGTGCGCCTTGAACTTAACTGTCACTTTATTCTTGCCCTTGGTTAACTGCTCCGGTATATCATACATTACAGTAAAGAATCGGCTGGGGTGGTTCTGATTCAGGTGTTCACTTGCGATCTTGCTGTCGTCCACAATGATGTCAAAGTCTCGCCCCGGGCCGTCACTACCCCAGTACATGCAGACCAGCTTAACCGGCATATCCGGTATAACCTTCATCTCAAAGCTGAACCACCCTCCATCTCGCGCATCGCGCCAGTGACGGTTGCGGAATAAACCCTTATACGTCTTTTCGCCATCGAAATTGTGGGCACGTTCGGCCTGCATCCGGCCAAGCTCGATATGGTCGATTGTGTCGGCCTCCGCAGCCCTGATCCCGGCCTGTTCGGCCTCGAACCTGTCCTTCATCTGGGACCAGTCTTTCTGACTGAACAAATCCCAATACACCATATACCGCTGATAGTGCATCTTATAGAAGGGAATGAGCGTGATATCCTCGGTCTCATTAGTGCCCGGTGTCTTCAGTGCCGAGTGGTCTATAACAAAAGTCCCCGGCTCTCCAGTCGGCTTAATGTAGCCATACGATGTCCTGTCACCGGTGACAATCACTGGAAATGGAGGTGAAGGAACGTGATCGAATTTCGTACGTTTCTCTGCGTGTGGGTCAATATCCTCAATGCCATCAGTGCCAAGCGCGCCCGCGAGCAGAATCGGCCCGTTAAAAAATGCCACCTTGTTCGGATTGTCGGGAATTGCTTCGGCACGAAGCTTCATCGGGAGAGTAAGATGAATTTCATCACTGTCGTTACAGGTAAGTTCGACTCTCATATAATCACCAGCAGCGGCATCGGATGGATATGCTTTGCCGTTAACAGTCAATTCAACGTCATCGCCGGCCCAGTGTGGGCGACGAATTTTCACCACCAGATTAATGGGTTTATCGGCAATGAGCTGCAGTTGAATGTTTCCATCAAGTGGATAGCGTGTCTGCTGTATTACAGTAAGGCCCTTATCCCGATAGTTCAGCACCGACGGAATAAACAGGTTCACGTATAGTGTGCTGTCGCTATAGTAGTAGATGCTGTCGCCGTACTTAACGTGGTTCTCCATACCCGTACCAGTGCAGCACCAGAATGAATCGTAAGGCGAATTATACGTCTTGAAATGACCTGACTTCAACGGACAGAAATATATCATCATACCTTGTGTTGGGTCCTGCGAAGCCAAAATATGATTGTACAACGCCCGTTCATAGTAGTCGGCGTATGAGACGACGGGATTCATTGCAAACAGTTGGCGCGTCAGCTTTAACATGTTATAGGTATTACAGGTTTCGGTTGTATGTATACTCAAGTGTTTGCTGAATTCCTCCGGCGGGAAGAAATACTCGCCATCGGTATTGCCCCCGTTTACATACGTGCGGTTCTGCACGATAGTCTTCCAGAAAAAGGACGAAGCCGTGTTGTAATGCTCTTTGCCGGTCAGCCGATAAAGTCTTGCCAGCCCAATCAATTTTGGAATTTGCGTATTGCTGTGCAGGCCGGTCAATCTATCTTCTTTCCGGGCGAGCGGGTCAAGTACGCGGTGGTGATAGAAACGCTCTGCCAGCTTAAGGGCCTTCTCATAACCTGTTAACGCATAAATTTCAGCAAAGGCCTCATTGATACCACCGTGCTCGCAGTGCAGCATCTTTTCAAACTGCTCCTCGCTCAAATGCCCTACCATATCCCAGGCCCAGTCGGTGGAGTCTATTAGAATATCTTTGGTCTTTTCATTGCCACAATACAAGCAGGCATCGACCAGCCCCATATAGAGTTTATGCAGGTTGTACCAGGGTACCCACAGGCCGTTCAGGTCAAAACCGGCTGTGCGGATATTGCCGGCTTTAATCTCGGCGAAGACTTCCCGGCTCCGAGGAAAGCCCCCGACAAAACCATCACCCCAGGCTTTCTGGCATTGAGCAAGCTCATCGACAATATAGTTGACGCGTTCGAGCAGGCGTTTGTCGGAGGTGCAAGCGTAAAGCTTCGATATGGCCGTTAAGTAATGTCCCAAAGAGTGGCCTGAGATAGTCTCTTTTTCCCAGCCGCCGTAGGCCTCTGCTTTAGACTTTAAGCCTGCAAATTCGCGATACCGTGATAGAAACCGATCCGCTTCCAGAGACAGCAAGTATTTGGTATCCAGCTCCATAGCCGCCTTAAAGGGGCTGTTCAAAAGGCGAACGTCACGAAGGTTAAAGGCATAGGCTTTCTGCGGCACTTTGTCTTTTATCTTCAGCGGCAGATTTGCCTGCAGTGTATCCGCCCGAACTCTGGGATCTATGCCAATGACCATACTCAATAACCAGGAACATATCATTATTAACAAATATGCTTGCCTTTCCATTTTTGCTCCATTTCAAGAAGGTTTTTTATCTGTTCCAAAACTTAATGGATTATGTCTATTATCGCAGTTGTCTTTATTTACTTCTTATATCACGTACTCCATCACATTGAACGATAAGCCGGTAACAGCGTGTAACTTCAGCAGAAGTTGTCGTTGTGTATTATAACGTCAGGCAGGAATTCCTGCAATCGATTCAAAATTGAGCTTCACAGGTATCATACATCCACCACCTTGATATACCCATGAAGAGCGAAAAGTTAAAGGGCGGTCGTTCTATTGTTTTTCTACATCGGTGGGCTTAGTTGTTCCGTTCT
The DNA here is from genome assembly GCA_041862635.1 of Phycisphaerae bacterium. Classification (GTDB taxonomy): domain Bacteria; phylum Planctomycetota; class Phycisphaerae; order Sedimentisphaerales; family Anaerobacaceae; genus NIOZ-UU13. The sequence goes on from JBGVTO010000065.1 coordinate 4,928, forward strand.
TTCTGACGAAGAAGAGCGATAAGTGCCTGGCCGGAGCAGCCTGTCAAATGCTGTTAAGGGCGCGTGATTTGTATATGTTTCTTGCCTTATTAAAATCAGCCGACGTTAAGTTCAGCTTGGCCAAAACCTCGGAAGCCATCAAGGTCGAAAGAATTTCTCCACTTGGATCACTCACTGACAAAAAATGTGAAATGAATATTATAGCGCCGACATAACTAAAGTCGCTATCAAAAAGCGGGGTATGATGCCTTAAAACTCCTTCCTGTATAACGGGGGAGAAATTCCACTTACGGCAGATTCGCATTCCTATATCGCAGTGGTTAGTCCCCAATGTCAGTTTTTCGTCGTGAATAACTGATGCCATCTTGTCCCATAATGTGCCCAACACATGGGCGCTGGTCCTGTTGCTCGCTACCATAATGGCCAACCGGCCTATATCATGGATTAGCCCTGCTATGGTATATATTTCAAGCTCACCTTTCGGTATGCCGGAAACCTCGGCCAGAATACGACAGCTTGTAGAAATGTCTTCCGAGTGGTCAATGTATTCATTCAGATATTTCAACGCGGCGAATTCTTCCTGGATAGCGTTTCTGGCGTATGAGATTCCAATCAATTGTACTAAAGCCCGGAGGCCAACGTGCTGCACAGCATCCTCGATAGTTTTGATGTCCGCAGCGGTTCCATAGTAAGAACGCGCCACATGTAAAAGCTCGGTACTAAGCTCCGGATCACTCTCAATCAAGCGAAGTATTTCCTTGTTGTCTTCGCTTGGTTTCACCGCAGTCGCCAGAAGCGCATCAATATTATGGGGGAAAAGCGGCAGCTTATCGACAAGCTTTGTTATCCTGCGCGACAATTCTTCCTTTTTCCTCTTTCCGGCCATTTTATCCCCTTTCAAGAAATTCCTCTGAATCTAAGCTATCATAATCGTACACCTTCCAGGATGCTAATCAAGGGGAAAATAAAGTCAATTTTTGCCTCGTATTCCCGCCTCTTTCTCATTATAAGCCCGATATGGAATAACCATTTTTCAAGTCGAAGGTGCCGGTCCTTCCATATTTCCCGGCAAAGGCGAGTGTTAAGGTTGATGGTGATATCAACCAAGAGATTAGGGCTCCCAACTTTTAATCAACAGTACCGGCTGAAAGCATTATTGGTTCTTTCCCGTTGGTACGCGGCGTTTTAACTCTTCGAACCAATTGAGTACGACGTTCAAATGCGTAACCGGTGCCGGTTCTTCATCGACGTGCTTGATCATAAGAAATCGCTTGCCGTCCTTTGAGACGTCATAGTTGCGATGCCCGGGGAACCTGGTCTTTAAGTATACGTCGTCGAATAGAGCCTCCTTCTTGACTTTGAACTGCGGCTCGGTTTGTATCTGGGCCCTTATGAATTGCTTGCCGTCGCGGTAGAAAAGCTCCATCTTTTGTTTGTCTGGCCCCCATGCCGTCTCGGAACCAGCCCCAATCTTTTCAATTCGGCCTGTGGGGAACTCTCGTACATACACTTCGTGCTCTCCCATCTGATCCGACGTGTAAGCAATCCACTTGCCGTCAGGGGAAAACGCTGCGCCCCATTCATTGCACTGTGGTGTATTCGTCCATTTTGTACGATTCTTGGTTTCAGTTTCAAGCAGCCAAACGTCGGATGTCTGATCCAGACCCGTTTCGAGCACGTACTGAAGTGTAAAGGCCAGATACTTACCGTCTGGCGAGAATGACGAGGGAAACGTTGCATTTGGGTCCTTATAGATAAGCTCAGGTGTTTCGCTATTATTCAACAGGCACCAGTAGATATCTGGTGGCGAATCAGCATCCAGACTACGGAAGGCCACATGATCACCGCCAGGCTGCGGTTCCCAGACCGCACAACCCTGGCACCCTTTCATAACAGTCAGCGGCAGAGAATATCCGATCCCGAACTTGTAGAGCAACAGATTCGTCTCGTACGCAGTAGTCACAGCTATCCAATTCTCATCCGGAGAGAGCCGCGGCTGGCACCATTCGTTGTAATACCTTCGTGAGTCTGGGATGGGTGTTGCATTAGGTTCTTCAGAATCGACCCAGACCATCTCTCCCTTAAGAAGTCCGAAAGGAGTGGGCCCGCGAGCATAGACCAGGGTTCCCTCATCGCGAGAAAATGTGAATTGGGCACCGCCAAACACGGTCGTGCCAAGATCTTCCAGTAGGATCTCGGCCTCTCCACGGATGGCCTCAGGATCTGGATGGTCGATATCGAATCGCACTGCCTGCAGAGACCCTTCACGGAGAAAGACGATATGACCGGTCGGCACATAGCGGGCAAAGCTGCTGTTGGGCAGCAGTTCCTGTGGCGTGTCGATTCCTTTCCATTTGATCATTGTTCGGTAGTCTTTGTAACTATCCCCGCCCCAAACTGTATAAAGCACTCCTTTTCCTTCCGGCAGAATGTCCGGCCACGCTTGCCCGTGTTCTCTATTGTTTGGGTCTACGCGTACAACGTACTCACGAGCTTCTCCGAAAGCGGCGACCTTTATAAGGCTAACGTGATAGATTGGCGAATAGATGATGAAATCGTCCTGCGACCAGCATCCTCCACAGGGCAACGGAGGGACTATACAGATGAACTCCGGCGCCCCGCCCTGGATCTGTACTCGCTTAAGAGTATGCTCGGCCGTGGACTCGTCCTCAGCAAAGAAGCCTATCCATTGGCCTTTCGGTCTGAAGAACGGACATATTGCTCCCTCCGTACCACGGATTGGTGTGGCCTCGAAATCATTCATCCTGTCGCGCAAGTAGAGGCGTCGGGTGCCGAGAGCATCGACGCCGACGTAGACGAGATATTTGTCGTCCGGCGAGATCGCGATTGAGCCGGCTCTGGACATTAGTAAAGAGGTCTGTGTAGGTAGAGGCTCGAGACAGACTCTCTTTGTGGCTGGTACCGCAGGTGTTTTCTTGTCCATAAGGCCCAGGACTGTTATCACTGCTGCAACCGCGCCCAGCGCCAAGCAAACCAGGCATACGAGCATCACTTGCCGCAGTGGTATTAGCCGACCACGCCTGGTCTCAATTGTCTCGTCACCACGAGAGCTTCTGTCCCGCTCGAGGGTATCCGAGATTTCAATTCGCGCATCGCCCATGTGCTGAAGCCTGCGGCGCGGGTCCTTCTCCAAACAACGACGTAACAGTACTCGAATGTTTACGGGCGTGCTCTCGGGCAGTGTCTGCCACCTGGGCTCTGTTTGCAGAATATTTGCAAGGGTATCGGAAATAGTCTGGCCTTTGAACGGAATCCTACCGGTCAGCATCTCATACAGCACGCAGCCGAAAGACCAGATATCGCTGCGCTTATCGGTGGGCTTGCCGCGGGCCTGCTCCGGACTCATATAGGCGGGTGTGCCTATTACCCGGCCGGGCTCGGTGATAGTGGTCTGCTGGTCCGTCGCTTCACCACCAACTACTTTAGCCAGGCCGAAGTCAAGCACCTTCACCTTATCTTCCGGGGTTATCTTGATATTGCCGGGCTTTAAATCGCGGTGGATAACATCATGCTCGTGCGCTGCCGCCACCGCCTCAGCTATCTGCAGGGCTATTGTTAACGTCTCCTCCAGCTTGAGTTGGCCCTTCGCTATTCGCTCAGCTAACGTTTGGCCGGGGACGTATTCGAGAACAAGATAGCTGAGGCCTTCTGCCTCTTCAAGTACTTCGTGAATCGTAGCGATGTTCGGATGATTCAACGAGGCCAAAACTCGTGCCTCGCGAGTAAAACGCGACAGGGCCTTGGGATTAGCCTTTACTTCGGGTGGTATGCCCTTGATGGCGACCGAACGGTCGAGCTTGGTGTCGTGGGCTAAGTAAACTACACCGGCGCCGCCGCGGCCAAGCTCCTGCTCAATACGGAATGGGCCAATCTGGCTGCCCGGACCTAGCATCGAGCCGTCAAAAGACCGGGGCGGGCCGGCTCCTTTACTGTTAGGCCGCTTATTGTTTTGTTCCTTAGCCTCGCTCATCGGCATTCCTCACTGCAAATGTCTTTTTGTACAATATTCGCAAAGAACAACAGAAACAGCGAACGCATGAGGACATAAACTGCAAGTTTAATAATTATAGGCTCTACTCCGAGTGACTGCAATTGTAAAAATCCCTTAATTCCGAAAGGAAAAATGTTACCTATTTATCTGTATCCCAGCCTTCTCGCTGTCACCACACCCAGGCCTCACAAAGGAGCGTATGTTTCTCTGCCATCACCCAAATATAAAACGACCATTGTCAAAAAGCCATTTTTATATTATAGGGAGTAAGTGAAAATCGCCAAAACTCAAATGCATAGTGCAAAAAAGTGAGAACTCACTATAATGGTTCAAGTAAAAGATTACGAGAACTATCAGAACAACACACAAACGGCATAAGGACAACGATATCATGAATAGATTTCTATATTTTCTTTTAGGTATCACGGTTCTGGCCGCTGCTCCCTCACCGGCTCAAGAATCACCTCTGCAGACTGTCGAACCCGCCGATCACGGTCGGGCGCTCATCAATCCACAGATGGGCTGGACAATGCACTTTTATTCGAACATCATAACCAACTATGGCTCGAAGCTAAAGCCCTCTGATACGCTTGATGACTTCCCCGGCCTATCCTGTGTTTACCTGCGGGTGCCGTGGTCGTTCCTCGAACCACAGGAGGGCAAATTCAACTGGTCTCTGCTGGACACACCCGCCCAGCGATGGATCGATAAGGGTAAGCAAATTGCCCTTCGCATAAGCAGCACCGAGTCCTGGATGCGATGGGCAACGCCCAAATGGGTCCACGATGCCGGCGCTAAGGGATACAATTTCACAGTCGGCAAGGGCGTGGACGAAGATGGCCCATTCTGGGAGCCGGATTACAAGGACCCTGTCTTTCTAAAAAAGCTCGACAATTTTCTGGCCGCTCTGGCCGAACGTTACGACGGCAATCTTAACGTCGCATTTATCGATATCGGCTCATTCGGCGTCTGGGGTGAAGGGCATACTTGGGCCAGCTCCAAACTACCTTTCGATTTTGAGACGCGAAAAATCCACGTGGATTTGTACTGCAAGCACTTCAAAAAGACCCTGCTGGCAATCAGCGACGATTTTGCCGGACCAGGCGAGCCGGGAAGACATTTCCCTATCACCGATTATGCCCTGTCCAAAGGCGCGACATTGCGTGACGACAGCATCTGCGTTCAGCCTCCGCCTCGCTCGTGGTTTCATGCAGAGATGGCCCAGGAGTTCTGGCCGAGGTTACCCGTAATCCTGGAGCACGAACACTATGGCTCAAGCAAACGCAAAAACGCCTGGGGCGACGGCTCGCTTTTGCTTCAGGCCGTTGAGGAATACCACGCCAGTTACATGTCAATCCATTGGTGGCCGCGAATCCTGCTTAATGAAAACCGTTATATCATAGAGAAAATCAATCGGCGAATGGGATATCGTATTCAACTAAAGAAGGCCGCTTTCCCCAAACAGATTCGAATGGGCGAACCTTTCTCCATCACAAGCACCTGGGCCAATACCGGGGTAGCGCCCTGTTATCCGGGGGGCTTTGTTGCGTTTACACTCAAAGACGAAGAAGGTGGAATCGTCGCGGCCTTTTGTGACGAATCTTTCAATGTTCGCGAGTTATCCGTTGGTCAACAAGGCAAGGCCCCGGTCAAGACCATCGCTTCAACTTTTGCTGTGGCCCTGAAAACGTATGGCTTCGCACCTAATACACAGCCTGGCACGTACGACCTGTATGTCTCGGTCTCAATGCGCGATGGTACGCCCGTGATTGCCTTGCCGCATGAAAATGACGATGGCCATCGTCGATATAAACTTGGGACTATTCGGCTCCTGCCATCGAATTAGTAAAGTATATTCAGGCTTGCCCCGCCCGTCGAAGACGGGACGGGGCTCGCAGCTTTTTACAAGGAATGTAGTATGACACGAGCAAAAATAATTATCTTACTTGCTTTTGTACTCGGCCTTTGTCTGACGGGATGCAGCAAAAAGGATTCCACAAGCCAAAACGAGCCGCCAACGGCGGACTCAAAAATGACCATTGCGGTCATTCCGAAAGGCACAATTCACGAATTCTGGAAGACTGTCCATGCCGGTGCCGAAATGGCCGCCCGGGAGCTGAACGCTGAGGTCCTCTGGAAGGGTTCCCTCAAAGAGGATGACCGCGAGGCTCAGATTTCCGTGGTCGAAAATATCATCATAAGAAAGGTGGATGGAATTGTATTGGCACCCCTTGATGACGCGGCGTTACGCCGGCCGGTCGATGAGGCAATCCGAAATGGTATTCCGGTAGTTATCTTTGATTCAGGCTTGCAGGGAGATAACTACATTAGTTACGTCGCAACGGATAACTTCAAGGCCGGGCAGCTCGCCGGTGAATACATGGCGAAACTGCTAAACGGCAGAGGTAGAGTCGTGGTATTGCGGTACGCAGAAGGCTCCGACAGTACAATCAAACGTGAGGACGGTTTTCTTGACGGAATTCAAGCCTTTGAGGGCATCGAAATTGTAAGCTCCAACCAGTATGCCGGAGTGACCACAGAGAGTGCATTGAAGGCGGCTGAGAATTTGCTCTCTCGATTTGGCAGAACCGACGGAGGCCTGGATATCGATGGCATCTTTTGTGCAACGGAGCCGACAACCTTAGGTATTCTCCGTGCATTGCAGAATGCGGGCTATGCAGGAAAGATCAAATTCGTTGGCTTTGACAGTTCCGAAAAAATGATTACCGCCCTGCGAGCGGGCGAGCTGGACGGCTTTGTGGTGCAGAATCCCATGAACATTGGCTATCTCGGTGTGACAACCATAGTCCAGCATATACGGGGTGAACAAGTGCCGGGGCGAATTGATACGGGCTCCACCCTGGTCACGAGGGAAAACCTGGACCAGCCCGATATTCGTGAATTGCTCAGCCCTGATATAAACAAATGGCTAAAATAGGGAACTCCTAACGAGGAGAGGTGATACGACAAAAAACATAAACAGAAAAAGACAAAACTTCGAGTATATTGCATTATGATAAAGAAGGAGTATAAAAGCAGGGCCACGAGTCACCAATAAGGTGCCTACAAATTATTTGGTTTATTTTTGTTGATTTTTCGCAATCCCTCTATTATGGTTAAGTGTCCGTGGGGTATGTTCTTTCGTCTCTCAAGAGTATGCCCCTAATAAATCAAAAATGAGAGATGTTATTTATGTGGCTTGTAAACCGGCCAAGGAGAAGTAGAAGTGAGCACAGGCATAGTAAAATGGTTCAGTTCGAGAAAGGGATTTGGTTTTATTGTCCCGGATGACGGCAGCGATGACTTGTTTGTTCACCACTCGGAAATTAAGACAGATGGTTATGCATCACTTGAGGAAGGTCAGAAGGTCGAGTTCGAGGTCGGACAAGGCAAAAAAGGCCCATGTGCGACCAACGTAATCCCCAGCTAAGCAAACAGCAGGGCTTGAGAACCGAAAGGCCCTGTCAAATGGCAGGGCCTTTTCATGTTTTTTTTCTTCGAAGTCCACCCCAGGCGGATTGTTTTTCATTTCGACCGCTCCGACGCCCCGGAATAATACGATGAATTCCAGAATGATAAGGCTTCCTTGAGGAATCAGTTTTTTCCCACAACAATCCCGTTATGGAATCCGCCTGCGAATTGTTAAGTCATTGTTTGAAGTCGTTTTTTGTTTCCGCACTTTCATAAACAACAGGGACTGAGCGTTAGATATTTTCCGGGTAAGGCAAGGGACAGATACACTATTGCCTATATATGACAGGATACTTATTCAGAGTTGCCAACTTTATTAAATCTTCGTTATTCTTTAGCCCCGTGCTTGCGAAGAAGTTCGACGATTTCGGTAGAGCTTACCCCTTTCGCAACCGACAGAGGAGTGTTCCGGCCCCGTCCATACTCTGCATTAATATCTGCACCCTTTTTCAATAGCAGCTTTGCCAAGTCTATGTGGTCATGCAATACTGCGCTATGCAGAGGTGTCCACCCAATATTTTCCTTTGCATTTACGTCAGCACCGTGACTAATAAGGAACTCTGCAACATGTTTATGTCCCGTAAGCACTGCCCTCCGAAGCAATGGCTGACCTCTGGCTATGCGGGATTACCGACATTACAGTAGGCTGTGGCTATCACTTTGACTTCTTCATATCCGTGCCCACGGGCAGGAAGTTTTCCATCAGCCAGAATCCTCTTTCCCCACCATGGTAACCTGCAAAGACCAGTCTTGCACCATCGCGCGACCAGTCGAGATGGTAGATTCCTGTCGTTGCCACGCCAAGATCGATGTCCGCAACGCGCCCGTCGTCCAGTGAAATGATTCTAATGCCACCGTCGTTGAGAGCGATACGCCGGCTGTCAGGAGACCAGGCCAACTCATTGTTGCCGTCGAAGTGCCGCAGCTTAGCTACAACGCGCGACTCTCCGCCCTTTGCCGGAATGACTCTGAGGGTATCCCCCGCGGGCGACCACTCATTGTCTTTCGATTGATACGCCAAGAGTTTTCCATCCGGCGACCAAGCGATGGAGCCAAAGATAACCCTGTCGGATTCGGAGGTCAGTTGTCTCGGCTCCCCGCCCGCAGACATAATGATACAAATGTCCGCCTCCGTGAACATTTTTACGATATTTTGGGAGTCTCTGGAGCGTACAAATGCAATGGCCTTCCCATCGGGCGCCCAACAAGGAAACTTGTCGGTCAGCGGGGCAGGAGCGTTGGTGAGCTGTGTCGCTCTTCCTCCTTCGATGGGGAGTGTCCAAATGTGCATGGTGTCTGCTGCTGCCTCCTGTGCCTTGCACCCCGCAAACACAATGGTCTTCCCATCGGGAGATACACTACCGCCTCCTCCCCAACTTGCTCTCCTGATCTTCGTATCTGATTCAATTGGAATCATTGTCACCTCGCCTCCCTCCGCGGCGATAGAAGCGAGTCCATAATGCAGCCAATTGCTCCCGTCCTCCCCCGGCCACTTCATGTAAATGATTCTTTTCCCATCGCGCGACCACCGAGGCTGTAGAAGGCTCCCTTTTACGGTATGGACGACCAGCGTCGCCGGCCCACTGTTCGGCGACAGCATATAAAGCCCGACTTGTGCAAGGCTCTGGAAGATGGCCCCAATTTTGTTGTCGGGGGTCCATCCGGTCAAACGGTACAGTCTTCCGGTTTCTTCGGGATAATCAATGGTCGCCTTCTCCCCGGTCGGTTCTCCACGCTCGTTGATAGGAATGATGCAGATCTGCCTGCCCCCTTGCCAGTCGAAGAAGGCGATCATCCGTCCATCAGGCGACCAGACAGGACTCCATGCATTATTGGCGTCCGCAACACGTCTTGCAGTCCCCCCGGCTGTGGGCACGACCCATAGTGCGCCTCCTCCGTTGCCGAGGTTCTTGTCTTCCACGTACGCAATCAACTTTCCATCCGGGGAAAAGACAGGTTCTCTGGCCGGAGTGTCCACCAGTCGCCTTGGCACGCCTCCTTTGACCGGTATGGTGTAAATGTGAAGCTCGTTGGCATCCACAGAAGAAAACGCCAGAATCTCTCCGTTGGGAGACAGGCTCATCTGACGGTTGTGGACAGGTCCTCCCCGGTAAGCGTCAAATACCTCCTTGAGTTTTCCCCCCTGGGCAGATACCACATACATCCGATAATTTCCCTCCCGCTTTTCGGCAAGAACGGGCTGCCCGCCATTGAACGCAATCCATTGGCCGTCGGTGGACCAGGTAAATCCATACGGATCAACCTTGATCTCGCCGGTATTGACCAGTTGGGAAGTGTTCGGATCATCGGGGCCTGACATACTGTCGAGCGGAATGATCCAGAGTTTCCCTTCGCGCCCCACCGCGATGCTTTTACCATCCGGGGACAACTGCGCATCCCTTGGCTTGCCTGGGATAGAGATCTTGCGAAAGATGGGCTGTTGGGCCGGCACCGGTGCCGCCACCAAGGCGGTCTCTGCGTCGTGCTCTGTCGTCGACTTGCTACTTCGCTCTGGCCTTTGAGCCCTGGCCATAGGCAGAAAGATCGCCGCCATGACCGCAAGTACTCCAGTGCCCACTACTCCCAACTTTGAACTTTTTGGTATCGGTCGCGTTAACATGTGTTTAATCCTCCACTTTAAGGCCTTTTTTGATTCCGCTACGCCAACGAGGCGCAGACCTAAGTCGGCTCTCCAGAACGCCATCTCGCCGATGTCTATGAGGGTATTGCTATAGTCTTTAGCCTGGCCCCCAAGAGTTACGAGGACCATCTCGTCCACCGCCTCCTCACAAATCCTGCGAATGATTGCGTTCGCAAACCACACGAACGGATTGTAGAAGTAGATAACCTGCAGGAATGTCTGAACAGAATTGACCCACAAGTCACCCCTTTTTATATGGGCAAGCTCATGAATCAGAGTTGCTCTCAATCCTTCAGGCGATAACCTCTCAACAAGAGGCGTAGGAATCAAGACAATTGGCCTGAAAAAACCACAGACCGCGGGACTTGGGATGGTATCTGAGATTCTTAGCCTGATGTCCCAGTGAACATCAATTTTCCGGCGACACTGTTCCAGCAAGCCGAGTAATTCTCCCTTAGCAGGTCTGCTCGCAGCGATGAGTCCTCTGACAAACTTGACACGCTGAACGAGCACAACTAAAAAGGCTAATACGCCCACAAGCCAGAGGACGAACAGAACTGCCTGCCATGTCAAAGGAGTCAGGGCTGAATCTGCCAGCATAATCGAAGAGTCATTATCGTGGAGATCCCGAGCAGGCCGAACCTGAGGCATTTCATCAAATGGACTTGTGCGTTCAAGCCCAGCTACATCGAATGCTCTGTTTGAGGTGGGAAAGGTGGCAGGTAAATGGTCCCCAAACCAATATCCAATCCCTGTCGGCAAAGAAAGCATAGGAGGCAGAACGAGCTTCACAAGTACCAGCAGCCATACACAATAGCGAAAGACTGCACGAACCCGTTTGCGTAAAAGCATATCAACGACAAGGAGCAAAATGACCAGCAGAGCAGATTGGACAAACACGCTGGCGGCATAACTGCAGAACACCCTGCCGAGGTTGTTCAAGCTTATTAGAACGTTGTTAATTACGTGGGTCATTGGAAGACCTCCCGCTCTCATAAATCCACTTTGTTAATTTTTCCCTTTCTCGGTCTTTTTCACAAGTTCACGAAGCTGAGCTGCTTCTTCTTTTGAAAGGCCTTCGTACTCTATCAGGAACTTGAGCATAGGAGTGAGGGCCCCGCCAAAAGCTCGCTTGAGCATTTTGCGGAGCTCTCCTCGTCTTGCCTCAACTTCGCTTATACAGGAATGGAAAAGCTGCAGGTTGCGAATCTTGT
>JBGVTO010000066.1:0-15259 GCA_041862635.1 Phycisphaerae bacterium
GAATTTGTAATGGACATCCATACCAGCACATGCTACATTTAGATATATTTTTTTCATGGCTATCTCCTTTCTTTGTCCTCTATCATATCAGAGCAAACGATTGGAGACAGCCTTTCATGAGATTACAATACCATATTTTCAGATAAGAACAATGAATTAGGACAATCGCTAAGAATGTCAGAGAGGACAGAAGATTACGAAGTACCACTCCAACACATGAGAGACCTAATGAAATTTGAAGTTCCTGAGGATTTATGTAAAGCCTATGAAAGGGCGTTAAAATTTGCAGTCAAACATGGTCCAAGTTATTTCGAGCCGGAACTTACCCTTTTGGAGGTCGGTCGCATCGCAGCACTGGCACTCAATGAAAGTCTTTCTGTTTATAATGTAGAGAAAAGTAACAGATCCGGAACTGAGTATAAGATTATTGTTAGATATGAAGACTTCGGTAGTAAACAAATGCAGTTTGCCATGTTTGAATTTTCCCAATCATCTTTTCAAACTATTGGCAAAAGATGGGACATAGTACGCTTTCAGGACCCCTACATAAATTTAAATTAGCAATAAAATAACTAACATCAAATACGATGAACACGGAACATCGCTCTCTCCTAATTCAAGGAATCTCACAGAGTAACCCTCTGACGAGTAAGAATCAAGGAATTGAAGAACCTCTGTCAATCGATAATTAGTGAAGGGCGCAGGGATATAGTGGAACTGCTGATTCAAAAGGGAGCCAATGTCAATACCAAAGACAGGGGGCGACGTTCACCGCTGTACTATGCAATTCAGAAGGGAGATTTGGATACGGCAAAACTACTCATTACCAAAAACGCCGATGTCAATGCCAAGGATAACGATGGCATGCCGCTCTTGTACTTGGCTCTTTCTACGGATAGTAATGATGTGGCCAAATTACTCCTTGCAAAGGGTGCAGACTTTGCCTGGAAGGATAAAAACGGTCTTACAGCTTTGCATTATGCGGCCGTGAATGAGTACCAAGATATCGCTGAACTACTTCTGGACAAAGGCATCAAGGTAGATGAAAGAGATGACGAGTATGAGTTTACAGCTCTACACTACGCAGCCAGGTTTGGTTGTAAGAACGTTGCAGAGGTCTTAATTGCCAACGGCGCCGATATTAAAGCAAAGGATAAATGGGACTACCAGCCTATACACGTTGCGGCTCATCACGACCGGGCGAATGTGGTTGAATTGTTAATATCCAAAGGTGCTGATATCAATGCAAAGACTTCGTTGGGTCAAACAGCGATACAGTTGGCACAGGAGAGGAGGAACACGAAGACTGTCGAACTTCTCTGCAAGCATGGCGCAAAGGAATAACCACTCTACCCAGACACGGGAATGCTCCAGTCACTTCTTTGTAACAGCTATGGATATCTCAAAAGAATTACACTATTGATGCGTCTCTTTTCATCCGTCTACTTAATCCGATTTCACACAGAAAATTCCAAAAAAATATCCGTATTTTCGCAAAAAATTGATATTTATTCGGATTCGATATAGACAAAATCAACATTTGTGGTGACAAAATGGAGTCACGATGTCACCTGGAAATCTGGGTGTTTTCCAGCTACTGGAAGAGGTGACTTTTCGAAGAATTCAGACATTTTTTTACAGCTCTCCATAGTTATATCAAGAGGGTATGTTAATACATAATCAAGGGATTTTTTCCTTGACGGGAAAGTGGCTGATTTAGTATAAACAAGATTAATGAAGCTTGTGTCTGCTCAGTTTAATCAAGCGTAACCATAGGCTGTTTGGCAGATGCAATTATAATAATTTTCAAAAAGAGGAGGAATTGTCATAAAAGGCTCAGAATCTTAAGCAACAATTATCAGCTTTGAAATAGAGTTTTTACACTTCATACAACAAGCCATATTAAATTATTGAAGGAGTACTATTATGTGGAAGAAAAAACTATGTTTGGTGATGATAACAGCGCTGGCCCTTGGAGGCGGTACCACTATAGGTGACGTCATCACCGGATTGGAGGGCTATTGGCCTTTTGATGGTAATGCCCAGGACTTCTCTGGTAATGATCGCCATGGCACACTCATTGGTGATTCGCATTTCATTGATGAAGGCATGCACGGTGGGACTCTGGAACTCGACGGCGATGGTGACTATATCAGTGTAGATGGCTATAAGGGCATTATGCAGCCTCCATGGACGCTCGCTTGCTGGATTAAAACAACCACCGCGGGACACCTGGATATCGTTAGCTGGGGTACTGAAGGTGGCGGCCTGAAAGTGGAATTTCGACTCCATGACGGTCGGCTGCGTATCGAGCATGGGAACGGAAACAATCGCGGTGACGCTGAAGTCCACGACGACCAGTGGCACCACGCCGTGGCAGTGTTGCCTGAAGGTGGCTTGATGGAAGATGTCATGTTCTATCTGGATGGCGAACCTTTAGATACCTTTCAGATAGGAAATGGAACAAATCCTTTCATTACAACTGAAGGCATTGATTTTAACATCGGCCGCAGCGGTCCAAGGGGTGATCGGCACTTCACGGGATTGATCGATGAGGTGCGCATCTACAGTCGTATGCTCTCACAAGATGACATCCGAGAGATGATGGAGACCTCGGCTGCCGCCACAAATCCGCTGGCATCCAGCCCGAAACCGGCGGATGGTTCGCGGAACGAAAACACCTGGGTAAATCTCAGTTGGAATCCCGGAGTCTTCGCGGTCTCACACGATATCTATTTAGGTGACAATTTTGACCACGTCAATGATGGCACCGGTGACACATTCCGAGGCAACCAGGCTACAACATTTTATGCTGCCGGCTTTCCTGGATTTACATACCCGGACGGTCTTGTGCCGTGCACAACCTACTACTGGCGAATCGATGAGGTCAATGATGCGGATCCGAATAGCCCGTGGAAAGGCGATGTATGGAGTTTCATTGTCCCATCAAGGGAAGCATATGGATCGGATCCGACTGATGGAGCCACATTCATAGACACAAGCATAATCCTTAGCTGGAAAGCCGGAATGAATGCGAAACTGCACTATGTGTACTTTGGTGATAATCTTGACCAAGTAAGCAATGCTGACGGCGCTTTGTCACAGACAGATACAACCTATACGCCCGCAACGCTTGAATCAGACAAGACATATTATTGGCGAGTTGATGAGTTTGATGGCACAACGACTCATAAAGGTGAGGTCTGGAGCTTCACCACTGTACCTGAGATAGCAATCACTGATCCGAACCTTATTGCATGGTACAAACTAGATGAGACCCCGGCAACAACCGCAGTTGACTGGTCAGGTCAAGGCAATCATGGGACTTTAATAGGTACTGCCCAATGGATTATCCCGGGTCTGATTGGCGATGCCGCTTTGACTTTTGGACAGAATGGATACGTAGCCATTCGAAACCTCCATTACAGTGGTGATGATTATGCGGAGTTGACCGTGAGTGTTTGGATACGGACAATTAATCCAGGCGAGCAGATCATTGCCGGATTTGGCCGCGCTGACTACTGGCGTGTGGGGATAGACAGCTACGGTGCCGGTCCTGGTCTGATTGATTGGGACGTAATGACCAATAAAGGACAGGTGGATCACGGTAGCGTTACGCGCGTGGACGATGGATTCTGGCATCATATATGCTGTGTGTTCGATAGAGGTTTCTTATCCATTTACATCGACGGTCAGGTTGACTCGACCATGACCGAAGGTACCACCTTTGGTAGTGGCACAACTCGTTATGGCTTCTTAGGTGCCGACTCTCTGGCTGACACTTTCGACGGGTCCAGGGACTTTATTAACGCGTTCTTGGGAGATATTGACGACTTCCGCATCTACGATAAGGCGCTTACGCAGGAAGAGATCATGCTGGTTATGCGAGGTGACTTGTTAGTTGCATGGAATCCAAGTCCGTCAAACGGAGCAAATCCGGGCCTTAAAGATGCATTGCCCCTTAGTTTCTCAGCTGGAGATAACGCCGCTCAGCACGATGTGTATTTCGGCCTGGAACGAGAGGCTGTTAAGGATGCCGATGCTTCTGATACTTCCGGAATATATCGCGGCCGACAGGCGGTCACCAATTATACTCCGGCCGAAGTTGAATGGGGCGGTGGGCCTTACTACTGGCGTATCGATGAGTACAATACAGATGGCACAATCAGCAAAGGCAACATATGGAGCTTTACAATAGCCGACTTCATTGGGATCGATGATTTCGAGTCTTACAATGACCTTGATCCCGATGACCCCACCAGCAACAGGATATTTAATGTATGGCTGGATGGGTACGACAACCCGGCCATAAACGGCTCTATCGTCGGTTATCCTGCTCCTCCTTTTACCGAGCAGACAATCGTTCACGGTGGTTCCCAGTCGATGCCGTTTGAATATAACAACGCTGTTGGCAAATCCGAGGCAACTTTGACATTAACGAATATTCGTGACTGGACTCAGGAAGGTGTTGGAGTATTGTCGCTGTGGTTCTACGGAGACACATCTAATGCTGCTGAACCGATGTATGTTGTTCTAAACGACACCGCTGTAGTTACTAATGACAATCCTGATGCGGCTTTGATAAATGCCTGGACCGAATGGAGAATCGACCTGACGCGCTTTGCCGATCAGGGTGTCAACCTTTCCAATGTCAATACGATTACCATTGGCTTTGGTAACAGGAACAATCCGGTTGCCGGCGGCTCAGGTATGATGTACTTCGATGATATTCGTCTTTATCGACCGACACCTTAAGCTGGAACCGACAGCCAGGATTGTGTAGTTAATATTGCAGATTTGTATTAACACGGGGCTTATACTGACTTGATTCAGTATAGGCCCCTCAGTCTTTCAACATTAGCAGATGAACACTACCAAAGATCAGTATCCCCAAATAACTATATTATTGATACATTTTATTTCCCCCGTCTACTTACTTAATTAAAAGAAGCATAAGACAAAAAACGTCGGTGGCAATAAATAAAATCAAAGCTTACGCATTACTGATAAACCTCACGCAACACTACCGCGAAGCTGTTTAGTCCAATCCGATTTTATCTTTAAAATTCTTGAAAATATTTGCTTTTTGGCAGAATACTGACATTTATTCGGACTCGATGTAGGCAAAATTAACATTTGTGGAGACATTTTGGTGACAAGCTGTCACCTGGAAATCAGAGTGTTTTCAAGCTCATGAAAGAGGTGACTTTTCGAAGAATTTTGGCATTTTGCTGCTCACATAAGAGGCATCTAATGTGGAGTGATATCATGACGGAGGAAAGTGCCAATTTCTACAATTGCTGTAACTTGCCAGAAGTTTTATAATGATAAGGGGCATCACCTGCGTGTCGTGGATGGGCCTTGCCGGGCCTTACCGAACTATGCAAGATGCAAAATGACAAATCAAAATTAAAAGGGATAAAAAGTGCAACGAAAAGGTTTTACTCTTCTTGAACTCTTGATAGTAATGTCCATTATCATCTTATTATTAAGCATACTTTTGCCTTGTCTTATGAGTGCAAAAGAAAGAGCATTGGAATTATTTGCTATGGAAGTCGAAGTTAATAAAGATGGAAAGGTTCTCTTGGAAATTCAAAACCTTTCTGATAGAAAATCATATGAAGACATATATATGATAATGATTGACCCTCCGAGGAATTGCCGCGTTTTCTTAAAAAGACCTCATCCTTCAGGTATGAAATTAATAAAAAGAGATGGCCAAGATTATATTAAATGGAGACCTAAATTGGATGATATTGGTGTGCATTTTATTACTGTTGTTTTTGAAGGTGAAGAAATCTCTGAGCAAGAGATTACATTTTATGTTTTTAATAAAGAGCTTTTAGAAGCTGAGCTAGAGGACAAATTAGACGCGGATTAACGCTGATTATGCGGATTAAAAATATTAGCCTCAGAGGGCAAAGAGGGAAAAAGCAAAGAATAAAAATCAAAATGCAAAGTGCAAAATTGAGGAAGGCCTTCGAGAAAATATCTAAAAATATTTGCAGTTGACTACGGAACAGCTATGGTATTGGGCGTGAAAGATCGGTTTGTAGAATAGTAGCTGAACTTGGAGCATACGAGGAGATTAAGATGGGATTGCGAGTGGTTGAATGTCGGAGGTTCGCTTGAGAAACTGTCAGCCTCTTTCTGATTTGCAGTGATTATTGCATTTCGTTTCCTCCGTATACACCTTCCATCAATCGTCAAATTTGATATTTGTGGTGTCATTTTGGAGACAAGAAGTCACCCGAAAATCAGGGTGTTTTCCAGCTCATGAAAGAGGTGACTTTTCGAAGAATTCTGGCATTTTACGACTCAGAAAAATAGGGGCATTTTGGGGCAAACCGTTGTTAGATTTTGTTGCCATCAATATTCGTAACTATCTCAATCTCTGAATATTCTTTTGTATTTTGTACACCGCCAATGCACACCCTCGACCTAGCAATTTCAGACTTTGGCATCCAGGAAAGTGTCCGTTTCAGCCAGAAGACAAGAGAGGTTTTTCCCGGATGTCCCACTGTCAAGGATGGCTACATGTACGTGAACGAGGCCCTGGGATCTGGGGTGGATATCGACGAGAAGCTCGCCGCGAAATTTCCGTTACCCGACCATCCGGGCTATTGGAGCCTCATGCGCAGAAACAACGACACAGCTGTGAGGCTGTAGGCAATCAGTCTCGCGAGAAAAAACAGTTGCAACTGTGAACAGTTATGAGTACCTTATGTGTCAAGTCGTACGCAGGACAATCACAAAAAACCAGGGCATAGAATGAGCGCCATGAACATTTTCTTGGTGTCGGCTATGTCATGCAAGGAGAAAGACCATGAGCACTGAGAATAGACGGCTCTCACATTTTTCCAAGGCAGGTGACTCCACGACTTCGCGGAGAACCAAACCGAATAGTACCACGCACCGACACAAGATCTCGCGCCGGCGATTTGTGGCCCAGGCGGCAACCGCCACGGGTTTGGCATGCCTGCTGGAAACAGGCCGCCGAGTAGAAGCAAACCAGGGCAGGCGTGCGCCCCTTTCTTCCAAAGAATCGATCAAGATCACTAAACTCGAAACGTTTGTTCTCAGAAATAGTTGGGTCTTTGTGAAAATCTCCACCGACGCTGGAATTGTCGGCTGGGGCGAGATGCTCAAAGACGACGCCAAAGCCTGCGCTGCGGGTGCTCTTGAGGTCGCTGACTACTTGGTCGGCAAAGATCCTCGCCCTGTCGTCCACCATTGGCAAGCGATCCATCGAGGTGCATTTTATCGAGGTGGGCCTATCAAAACTGCCATCTCCTCCGGCATTGACCAAGCCCTATGGGATATCACGGGTAAGTGCTACGGCGTTCCGGTTTACAAACTGTTCGGCGGTCCGACTCGTGAACGTGTCCGCGTTTACGGTCGGGTCAGCGAGAAAACCGGAGTCAATGCGATGAAGGTTGGTCCACGAGCTTCACGAACTCCCTTCAAATATATCGAGGGTATGAAGTTTGTGGAAGAAGTCGCTGAACGCTTCAAAGCCCTGCGCGACAAGTACGGTCCAAGCGTCGATATCGGTATCGACTTTCACGGAGCCGTCCAACCTCCAACTGCCATGCTCCTCGTCAAGGCGCTGGAACCCTATCAACCCTGGTTCTACGAAGAAATCGTGCAAGCGCTAAACGTTGATGTGATGGCCGAGATCGCCAAGAAAACCCACATACCCCTTGCCACAGGCGAACGCATCTTCACCAAATGGGGATTCCGTGAAATTCTCGAAAAGCGCGCCGCCATGATTCTACAACCGGATGTCTGCTACGCCGGGGGGATCACCGAACTCAAAATTATCGCAGGTATGGCCGAGGCCTACTACTCTCCTCTAGCTCCTCACAATCCTCAAGGTCCCTGCTCACTCGCAGCCAGCCTACAGATTGCCGCTTCGATCCCAAACTTTCTCATTCAGGAACGGGGAGACAACGAATACACCGATTTACTGGCGAAGCCATTGCCTCCAGTCACCAATGGGCATCGCCCTCTCCTGACCGATCCCGGGCTGGGGATCATCATAGACGAAGATAAACTCATGGCTCAGGTCGGTGAGCCTAGACCCTACCGAGCACGTTTCGATCCTGACGACGGATCGGTTGTTGATTGGTAAAGGATAATCGCAGTGAGCAATCTAGGGCATTCAGACAGCAGCATGAAAAAGGTAAAAATAGCACCCAGTCGTTCCCTTCCGGTCCGCGCCTGGCACTTACTCCTGGCCGTAGGTCCCGGCTTCTTTTGCATCGGTCACACCATTGGTACCGGCAGTGTGACTACGATGTGCAAGACTGGCTCCATGGTCGGCATGGACTTGCTCTGGCTACTGGCGCTATGCTGTTTGTTCATGGGCTTTCTTATGGAAGCGTTCGGGCGCTATGCCGTCGTTACTGGGCAAACAGCGATCTATAGCTTTAAGAAACACCTCCCTTGGGGACGAACCATCGCAATTCTGGTGGTCATAGGTGTCGTCCTGGCCCAATACGGGGCTTGCATGGGTATCCTCGGGCTGTGTTCATCCATGATCGTCGAGGTGTTTCAGGAAAACACATCCGCCCTAATGCTTTCCTCCTATTGGACAAGGCTGCTGATAGCCCTGTTGATAGCCATGATTCTGTATGGCCTACTACTCGTCGGACGATATTCCTTTTTTGAAAAAGTGCTCGTGTTCTTTGTGACACTCATGTGTATTGTTTTTCTGGTTTCAATGGTGATGGTTATACCGAGTCCAAGTAAGTTTGCCAGGGGCCTGATTCCCCGGCTGCCGCAAGTCCAAGGCTCTTTTGTGCTGGTTCCTGCCATGGTCGGTACGACCATGGCCGCGGCTACCTTTGTTGTACGGCCGCTGCTGATGAAAGCAAAAGGGTGGACCGTAGAGCATCGGACAGCACAGACCCGCGATAGTTCTACGGCAGCGGTGCTGATGTTTGTCATCAGCATGGCTGTCATGGCCAGTGCCACGGGAGTTATGTTTGAAAAAGGTCAGGTGGTTGAGAAAGTGATGGATATGGTCAAGGCATTGGAGCCGGCGGCTGGCAATCTCGCAAAAGCATTTTTTTTCGCTGGAGCTCTGGGAGCTGGCCTCTCCTCACTATTTCCAATCATAATGATTGCACCACTGTTGATTGCCGACTACCGTAATGGCAAAATGGAAACCAACACCCCCATGTTTCGCATTCTCTGCGTTGTTGCCTGCCTGGTGGGATTAACGGTTCCCATTCTGGGCTTCAATCCAATTCAAGCGCAGATCGTCACCCAGATCGGCGGTGTATTCGTACTGCCCCTGAGCATTGGGGCAATGATTTACCTGGTGAACCGAAAAGACTTGATGGGTCAGTACCGTGCGGGATGGATTCTCAACATGGGATTGCTCATGTCATTCCTTTTTTCTATCTATATTACATATACCGGATATATTGCGATTGCGGAACGTCTGCGACATCTTTTGCAGAGCCGGAT
Source organism: Phycisphaerae bacterium (assembly GCA_041862635.1). Lineage (GTDB taxonomy): Bacteria > Planctomycetota > Phycisphaerae > Sedimentisphaerales > Anaerobacaceae > NIOZ-UU13. Next base: position 9,478 of record JBGVTO010000066.1, read on the forward strand.
TTAATCTTGATATATTTGTTAGTGGAAAAAGTATTACTAAATCATATTTAAGTTGTTGATAAAAACCAGACATGTTGATATGTAAAAACTATGAAAATTGTATCTTGACATTGTAATGACTGTTGACAACCAGGGAGCAGAATCATGTATAAAATAACGAGCCACATGAATGATGTACTCTGTAACAAGATGTATCGATCGGGTGTGATTGCAGTTCTGGTCATTGACGACGTGAAAGATGCTGTACCGCTGGCCCGTACATTGTTGGAGGAGAACGTGGATATTATGGAACTGACACTTCGTACTCCAGCAGCCATGGACGCACTTCAGGAGATAAAAAACCATGTTCCGGAAATGATGGTGGGGATCGGGACGGTGCTCACCCCTGATCAAGTAAAGCAAATTACAAAATTAGGGGCCGCGTTTGGCGTGGCGCCTGGATTGAATCCCAACGTTGTTAAAACCGCACAAAAAGAGGGGCTTCCGTTCAGTCCAGGCATTGTAACACCTTCAGACATAGAATGTGCCATTGAATTGGGATGCAATGTCTTGAAATATTTTCCAGCCGAACCGGCGGGCGGATTGGCCTACTTAAAAAGCATGGCCAATCCATACACACATCTTGGCCTCAAGTATGTTCCTCTGGGCGGCTTAAATCAGGATAATTTTAAGGCCTACTTAGAGTTCCCATCCATCTTGGCGGTTGGTGGATCATGGATTGCGAAACGAGATGTGATCCAAAAGAAAGATTGGAAGACCATTACGAACAACGCACGACAGGCATCTCAGGTGGTTAAAAATTTACGAGGATCATAAAATGAAAGTAGTTACCTTTGGAGAAATTATGGCTAGGCTCGCACCGGAAGGATTTTTGCGTTTTCGGCAGGTCATGCCAGGGAAGTTAAATGTGACATTCGCCGGTGCAGAAGCCAATGTGGCCGTTTCCATCGCGCTATTGGGCGGAGAATCCGTATTTGTCACCGCCCTTCCCAAGAATGCGCTTGCGGACGCCTGCGTGGCCGACCTGAAATCATTGGGTGTGGATACGCAGCATATCCTGCACGCCGATATAGGGCGCCTGGGATTGTATTTTGTGGAGACAGGCGCCAATCAGAGGCCAAGCCGAGTGATTTATGACCGAGCCCACTCTTCAGTCTCACAGGTACGAGCAGATCAGTATCCCTGGGAGACCATATTCAAGAACAGAACCTGGTTTCATACCACGGGGATTACACCTTCTTTATCAAAAACCGCTGCAGATGCGACACTATCTGCGGTGCAAAAAGCCAAATCCGGCGATCTGAAGGTCTCGTGCGATCTCAATTTCCGCAAAAAATTATGGCAATGGGATGATTCCCTGAAACCACGGGAATTGGCGGAAAAAACCATGAGAGCCATTCTGCCATTTATCGATGTAGTGATTGCCAATGAAGAAGATGCGGCCGACGTCCTGGGTATTCATGCTGAGGACACAGATGTGTATTCCGGTAAATTGGCCATTGATAAATACCCCCAGGTGGCCAGGGAAATCTTCAACCAATTCAGCAACGTCTCAACCGTGGCGATTACCTTAAGAGAAAGTATTTCTGCTTCGCATAATAATTGGGGTGCGATGTTATATGATACGAAATCGGACCAGGCCTTTTTTGCGCCTGTTCGAAATGGTGAATACAATCCATATCAAATCAGAAACATCGTTGATAGAGTGGGTGGGGGAGATGCGTTCGGCGCCGGACTCATCTTCGCGCTGCAAACACCGGAATTGTCCGCTCCGGAAAATGCGGTGGCATTCGCAACCGCTGCATCCTGTTTAGCCCAGTCTATTTCGGGTGATTTTAATTATAACAGCAGGGAAGAAGTAGAAGCATTAATGAAAGGCGCTATATCCGGACGGGTTGTTCGCTGAAGGTAACATCATTTTTTTCGCCCAGTGAAACATGGCCTACATGAGACGTATATGAAGATTCGATAAACCGACCAAACCATAAGCACTCTGAAATTTCTACCTGTAGTTCTGTAAATCTAAAGTTGAAATACTCTCTATCCTGCAACCTTGTCCAAGGTAGTAGGTTCGTGATTCGAGGAAAAGATGTTGCGTGAGCCATGTGCGAAGGAGACTAACTGAGACAAGCGCTCCAAGTGTCGCCGACAGTGGTGGAGCGCATCTCACAAGCTACGAAGCTTAGCTGATAAGTCGTAACGAAGATGCCTCAAAGAAAATTTTTATGGCAACAGAAGATTATAGTATTTGACGTATATGTCCAGCGTATCGACCGCCCGAGCCACAGAAACAAAAATGGCAATATGCAAAAAGACAGGATTCTCATATTAATTTCCTTTAATTTTTATGACTATTCTTGAGATATGCTCTCAAATACTCACCTGCCATCAGCTCGATTAACCAGGTTCCCTTCTTCATCGAGATGAATCCATGGACCTCTCCATCCCGCCCGGCGAGATATTATTCCCTTTTCTTGTGCCTCTTGCCAGCTCATCGGTTCATCGAACTCGGGAGTTGGTTCAAAATATCCGGTTTTATTCACATACTGCTCCTCTCTGAGGTACTTTTTACACTCTTCATCATTCAATTCGATTCCCAAACCTGGCTTTTCCGGTACAGTATAACTGCCATCCTGTATTAGTGGCTTGTCAATACCAGTTACAAGGTCATCCCACCAGGGAATATCAAGACAATGATTTTCTATGCTAACAAAGTCCTGCATAGCGGCAGCACAATGAACAGCAGCTATAGCCCCGACCGGACCTCCGGCTTGATGGATCATAGTTGGTATTCCGAACATATAGGCATAATCCGCTATTTTCTTTGTTTCTATGAGCCCGCCCGATGTCGCCATATCAGGATGAATAATATCAAGCGCACCTGCATCAATAAACGGCCTGAATCCCTCAAAGGCAAAAATGTCTTCATAGCCCTGGGTTGGTGTTGGTGAACCGGCGGTGATTTGTTTCATAAGATTAACCGCATTTCGTGAACGGAAACCTATCAAATCCTCTAAATATGCCAGCTTGTATTGTGGTTGTGCCATAAATTCACCCAGCTTTATAGCCCACTCCACGTTCAGATTGCCAAAGTGATCAGCCCCGAGAACAACATCATATCCGATTATATCTCTAACCGCCTGAACGTATTCACCCCATACAGCCAATCCTTTCTCTGTTGGATATCCTCCCGATTGGGCACCTTCTACAGGTTTCAGGTACCAAGGACGCAGGTCAATTTTGAAATGCTTAAATCCCTTTCCCAAACGTCTTTTTGTGTATTTACGTACCTTCTTTAAATCGATGTCACCATATGTGTCAGCGTAAATGGGAATTTTTCTCCTCATCCTTCGGCCCAAAAGCCTGTAAGCCGGCACTCCCAATACTTTGCCGGCTATGTCCATCAGTGCCATATCAATCGCGCTGTAACCACCACCAGTACGTCCATGACCGCCGAAATGCTTGATACTCCTCAAGATTTCCTCAATTTCAAGAGGATCTTTACCAACTAACCATGGTTTAAGAATAAGCGCCTGACAAACATCACCTGCATCCCTAACCTCACCAAGGCCGTAAACATCCTGATTTGTATAAATTTTTATGATTGGAAAATCATACTGAGATGCAATAGTACAACCTCGAATATCCGTTATTCTAAGGTTTGTAGGGCGAGAATATGTTTTTGCCGGATTAAACGCAAGGCCGCTCAAAACCATACCTGTAAAACCTGCCGTCTTTTTAAGAAATAAACGTCTATCCATATCATCAGCTCCTTTCTTATTCTAAGTTAAAAACCATTTGAATTAGTTTTAATAAAAGGCATTGTTCATTACTGTATTAGTATATCAAGGATTACAATGTTTTTTTGTTCTATCGACCAGATCGCCTGCCAGAAGAAGGGAACCTTGACCGTACTGCAATAATCTGGGCATGTTCTTCTTCCTTTGTGCTACTGTAAAAACCTATCAGTGTACTCGGAGCAAAGAAAAAAGCATCCCCCGCCTTGGTTGGATGTCGTATCTCATTGCCCTCTGAATCGGCACTTGCTACCATGTCACCGTGGCCTCTTAGAACATAATAGATTTCTTCCTCACGAGGGTGGTCATGGGGGATGTTAGTTCCGCCGGGGGCAAAGTCCATAAGAAAAAGGCTATTGACCTGATTAGCCGCCGCGAGCTTGTCGCGTCGGCTAAAGGTATTGCCCATAAGAAGTTTAAATTGTGTAGTCGGACCATGCTGTCCTAACACCTGGAATTCCACGTCATTGGCATTAGCAAGCATCAGTTTTTCAGTCGGTCGAACTTTCGTACCAGCGGGAATCTTAAATCCCATTACCAATAACCTAATCGGTTTTTCCGAGGAATTTGAGATTCCATGTTCGAGGCCAACTGGCAAATACATAAAGTCATTTTTCTTTATGGGAACTTTTTCCTGCCCATAAATCAGGGTACGTTTCCTTCCAAAATATAATATATTTGTTCTTCACTTTCGTAATTGACTGTTTTACTTCTTCCGCCCGGTTCCACGGTTAATTCACCAAAACGTGCCACCCCTTTAACTATTTGAGAGTTGGGGTCACCGACACCAAACATGGATTTGTAATGAGCTGTGTCAGTGCTGAGATCGACTGATTGTTCCTTGATTTCAGAAACAGTTCTCTGTTGAAAAGTTGGTTCAGTAGCAACTGCAAAAGATACAAGAACAACTAAAGAAAGTATAGAACTGCGAATAAGATGCTTAAACATAATATACCTCCTTATTTCCACAAAAATGTTCAGTAAAAATGTATTTCTAATATATATAAAAAGATTGCTTTTTATTAATCCTGTCATAGTCGAACATCCCAAAAAATCTTCTTATTACAAGCTTTTGTTTCTCATTGTAGATGCCTTTCCAAATCCTTAAGTTTTATGAAAATACACCAGAATGCCCCGACCTTTGGTCGGAGAGCTTCACTAATTCAAATCGCAGCATGCTTGAACAGCACAATGCAATACCAAAAGAGATTTTAGGAAATATGCAACCTATACACTACTAGACTCTTGGCGAATTTGTCAATTAAATTGCTTATGATAAGTTGCTTAGAAAAAACGGCGGTTCAGCCCTGTCTTGATGACAGTTGTCATTTACTCTGACTTTAACGGCGCTACAACACGAAACTCCCTTAATTGATCCCTGAAAACTGATTTGTGCTAACTTTTCCGGCATCTCAAGTGTACATTACTATAAGGTTACTAAATAAGCATGGAAGTCTTAATGAAGACCTCCGCTGTCGGGTCAACGGCTGGCGTAGTAAGTCCATTTCCAACTCCCGCCTCGTCAAACAAAGTATGCAGTTTCCGGCTTTTGTAAAGTTTTATCAGGAACTTTGCCAATTCAAACTCTAAGGGATTTTCCTTGACGAAAAAGTAGATAATATGATATAAATAATATTAGTGAATCTTGTGCTTGCATAGTCAGGCGTCTATGGTTTTGAGTTCATTCAGCAGGTGCAATTCTTTTAATTTCTGAATAGAGGAGGAATTATTATGTATTGCTCCAGAGGCAGAGTTTTATGTAAGAACCTGACGACTTTGTGCTGCGCAGCCTCATATGCATACTTCTCATCAATTAACTATTTCTATATAGAGATCAACCCCAAGATATCAGGCTTCAGTGTGTGGCCGGAGCGAAATTTCCTGTCATCTTACAATTAAAATCAGGAGGAAACAAGATGAATCAGACACGCATACACCAACTCATTCTAAGCATCACGCTTGTGATAGGCATGATTTTGACTTCA
>JBGVTO010000067.1:0-8575 GCA_041862635.1 Phycisphaerae bacterium
CGTCGGCCGGATACGCTTTATCTACGGCGGCTCAAACGACAATCAGTAAGTATATGCGGAGGTGGAATCCCGTTAGAAATTTTCGAACGGAGTAAATAATTTGGTACAAATAAGGGAATATTTTTTATAAGGGGCGAATAAATGAAAATCAAGCTGATTACAGGTCTTTTAGCAGGAACAATGCTAACTTTGGTCGGTTGCAATGTTTTAACAGAAAGCGGCATTATCACTGGCGGCATTGCTGTAAAAGAATTGCGCTGTGAGTACCGTGTTAACCCTCTGGGGATTGATGTAGTTAAGCCCCGGCTGAGCTGGATTATGGAGTCGAATCAGAGAGGCCAGATGCAGAGGGCCTATCAGATTTTAGTGGTCGATAGTGAGGAACAACTCAAACGGAACGAAGGTCAGCTTTGGGACAGCGGTAAGGTCAAGTCCGAGCAGAGCAATCAGGTGGTGTATAAAGGCCAGCCGTTGAAGTCGCGTATGCGCTGCTATTGGAAGGTGCGTGTGTGGGATAAAGATGACAGAGTGTCGGCCTGGAGTAAGCCGGCTATGTGGACTGTCGGTCTGCTCGAATCGGGAGACTGGCAGGCCAAGTGGATAGGTTATGACGCCGAACAGATGAGCTCCGACAACAAGGAAAAGTCGGACCCAAACGCCCTGATTTTGCCTCCGCCGCCTTATCTGCGCAGGGCCTTTTTGGTCGGCAGGCCTATCAAGCGTGCAGTGGTCTATGCCTCGGCCCTCGGCCTTTATGAATTGCATATCAACGGCAAACGCGTAGGCGAGGATTACTTCACACCAGGCTGGACCGATTATTCCACGCGGGTGTATTACCAAACTTACGAGGTTACCGACCTTATTAAAAAGGGCGGCAACGCCATAGGAGCGATTCTTGCCGACGGATGGTACGCCGGATATCTGGGCTTCGGGCGAAAGAGAGAACACTACGGCAGCGAGCCACGACTGCTCGTGCAGATCGAAATCGAATACGACAACGGTCACATACATACGGTCGTTACCGACGGAACCTGGAAGGCTTCCTACGGGCCGCTTTTTGAATCGGACTTTCTGATGGGTGAAATCTATGACGCTCGCAGAGAAATGCCCGGCTGGGATACATCCAGCTTCGACGATTCGGCGTGGCATACGGTGGCTGTTATAGAAAAGAGTGAGGGCAAAGTCCAATCTTATCCGGGTGTGACGGTTCAAAAGGTTCTGGAAATCAAGCCGAAAAAGCTCACAGAACCGAAGAAAGGTGTTTATGTTTTCGATATGGGTCAGAACTTTGCCGGCTGGGTTCGACTGAAAGTAAGTGGAGAGGCTGGGACGAAGGTGGTTCTGCGATTTGCTGAGATGCTCAAGCCGGATGGGTCAATTTATACTGAGAACCTTCGAGCGGCACGCTGTACCGATACATATATCCTCAAAGGCGCAGGTAAAGAGATTTGGGAGCCCCGGTTCACTTTTCATGGTTTTCGATACGTGGAGGTAACCGGCTATCCGGGTAAACCGGGTCTTGATGCAATTACCGGAGTTGTTGTGCATTCGGCCATACCGATGGCAGGGTCTTTCGAGTGCTCCAATCCGATGGTCAATCAGCTCTACAGTAATATAGTCTGGAGCCAGCGGGGCAATTTTATCGAGATACCTACCGACTGTCCGCAGCGTGATGAGCGCTTGGGCTGGACGGGCGATGCGCAAATCTTTATCCGCACGGCGACGTATAATATGGACGTTGCGGCGTTCTTTACCAAGTGGCTGGTTGACCTCGAAGATGCTCAGAGCGCTGAAGGAGCATTCCCCGATGTGGCGCCGCGTAAGGTTGCCATGGGCGACGGCACGGCTGCGTGGGGTGATGCGGGAGTTATCTGTCCGTGGACGATTTACCAGGTCTATGGTGATAAGCAGGTCATCGAAAGACACTACGAGTCGATGAAAAAGTGGATTAGCTATTTGAAGAAGAATAGTAAGGATTTGCTGCGTCCGGCCAAGGGTTACGGTGACTGGGTTTCTATCGCCTCCAACACGCCCAAAGATGTAATTGCCACGGCTTATTTCGCCTACAGCACGCGGTTAGTCTCACAAGTGGCTGCCGTCCTCGGCAAAGATGACGATGCCGGAAAATATAAAGAACTCTTTGAACAAATCAAGAGCGCTTTTAATAGGGCCTATGTTTCCGATGACGGCCGTATCAAAGGCGAGACCCAGACCTGCTATTTGCTGGGATTATACTTCGATTTACTACCTGAAGATAAACGTGAAGCTGCCACCCAGCATTTGATAGAAGCTATCAGGAACAAGGATTGGCATCTTTCAACCGGATTTGTCGGGCTAAGTTATCTGGTACCTACGCTCACGCAGACAGGACATCTGGATATTGCTTACCGTTTGCTCAATAATGAGACTTTTCCCAGCTGGGGTTACAGTATCAAGAATGGAGCCACAACAATCTGGGAGCGCTGGGACGGCTGGACCGAGGATAAGGGTTTCCAGACGCCGGGTATGAATTCGTTTAACCACTACGCCTTTGGTTCTATTGGTCGATGGCTGTTCGGAACCGTTGCCGGCATCGATACTGACGGGCCTGGCTATAAGCGAATTATTATTCGGCCTATGTCCGGCGGCGGATTGGACTACGCAAAGGCAAGCTACAAATCCATTTATGGTAAGATTGTCAGCGATTGGAGGATTAAAGGCAGCACGTTCACCCTGAATGCTACAATCCCGGCTAATACAACCGCAACAGTATATGTGCCGACCGAGGACATTGAGAATGTTACTGTAGGCGGCCGGCCGGCGGCAAAAGCGGAGGCTGTGAGCTTACTGCGCAGGGAGAAAGACAGGGCAGTATTTGCTGTTGGTTCAGGGCAATATCGATTTGTGTCGAAACTGCCGGATTAAAATGAAACTAAATATTTCTGTTCTCAATCTTGTTAATCCACGCAAATTTTTTGAGTTAGCTGCTTGTCGTTTTTCGTGAAAAACCCAGCAGCGATTTGAAGTAAGCTTTTATCCAGCTCCAATGCAGAATGATATGCACCACCATCAAAACGACAAAAATAACAGCTAAATAGAAATGAATACCGCCCCATTCGTGCCGGGTCATCGACCACAAAGACTTGATTCCTTCCACAGGTCCACGGCCTCCTCGAAATCCTCGGCCATACCCGCCGCTGCCGGGCGGCAGGATGTATTTCATAATAAAGCCGGTAAAAGCCAAACAAAGCAGGTCTAAAAAAGAAACAAAATCAATAATAAAATTAAGATTTGTACGTTTCATAATACTTCCCATCGAACAAAATGTACCTGATAAATACCCCTGTCTTAAATCCCTATACTCATTAACAAATAGGTATGTTCACACAGTTATTATTGTGCGTAAAGCAAAATTCATAAAGGTTTAGTTTTTTAATTTGTTCGTTTACCGAATAGTGAATTGCCGCTTTCCGCCTTGCTATTTTGCAGCTTTTCTGCTCTATTAAGCAGTTATGGAAAGCAAACTTTTTGACCTATCAGGCAAAACGGCGTTGGTTACCGGCGGTAACAGAGGTATCGGTTTTGCGGTGGCAAAAGGTCTGGCCGAACACGGAGCCGACGTTGCAATCGTCGCTCGCACTCAGGAGCAGCTTGAAGCAGCCGGTCGGCAAATTCAGGATGATACGGATGTAAAAGTCTGGACCTTTCCCTTTGACATTAAAAATATTAAGGGGATAGAGGAACTTTTCAAGAATATAGTTTCCGAAATGAAGGGCATCGATATTCTTGTTAATTGTGCCGGGACGACCATTCGCGGTCCAAGCGAAGAGGTTGACCTGAAGACCTGGAACCAGGTCATTGAGATAAATCTGACATCGGTGTTTGTATTATCGCAGACGTTCTTTCGGCATCGAAGACAGGCTGGGAAAGCCGGCAGGATTATCAATATCGGCTCACTGACATGTCACGGTGCCAGGCCGACCACCGCAGCATACGCCAGCAGCAAGGGCGGCCTGCTTATGCTGACAAAAACGTTAGCTGTGGAGTGGGCGAAATACAATATCAATGTAAACGCCATCGGGCCCGGCTATATAGCTACAGACCTTACGGAGCCGCTGTGGTCCGATGAAGAATTTACCAAGTGGGTCCTTTCGAAAACTCCGCTTGGGCGATGGGGCCAACCTGACGACCTCGTGGGCACGGCGGTTTTGCTCGCATCAAAAGCAGGCGATTTTATCACCGGACAAATCATCTACGTGGACGGCGGCTGGCTGGCTCTGCTTTAGAACTCCGCGGTCTGTAAAAAACCACAGCGCAAATTTTTTAGGGAGAAATACGATGACAGGAATTCGTCAACGAGGCTTCGGGGCACTCTGTATTGGAATTATAATCTATGCCGTTTTAATCATACACCTCTCAGGCTGTGTCTCAACTGTCGAATCGGATCAAACGGTTATCAGTGAGAATAAGTTAATCCTTACACCAAAGCCCGGTCCCAAGCCACGGATAAACGGGCCAAAGGTTTATGGCTGTCGTCCCGGCAGGCCGTTCATTTATCGCATACCCTGTACGGGCAAAAGACCGATGAGTTTCAGTGCTGAGAAACTGCCCCAAACGCTACGGTTAGACGCAGCTACCGGCATTATCACAGGTAGTGCCCCTGAGCAGCGTGGAGAATATACTGTTACCCTCAAAGCCACCAATAGTCGCGGCTCAATAAATAGGCCTTTCAAAATCGTTGTCGGAGACACGTTGGCCCTGACGCCGCCGATGGGCTGGAATAGCTGGTATATCCACTATAGCCGGGTAACAGATGGGCATATGCGCAGGGCAGCAGACGCAATGATAGAATCAGGGATGGCGGATTTCGGCTATCAATACGTTAATATCGACGACTGTTGGATGGTAGAGCCGAACGCCGAGGAGCTGATGAGAGCCGGTCGGCCTCGTGACGCTGATGGCGCGATTAATTCCAATGCATACTTTCCCGATATGAAGGCACTTGCGGACTACATTCACTTCAAAGGACTCAAGGCCGGGCTCTACACCTCGCCGGGACCGCTGACCTGTCAGAAGTACACCGGCACATACCAGCACGAGCAAATTGATGCGGAAAAGTTTGCCGAGTGGGACTTTGACTTTTTGAAATACGACTGGTGCTCTTACGGCCGTGTCGCAACCGGCGAAGGCCTTGAGCGGATGCAGAAGCCTTACCGCAAGATGGGCGATATCCTTGAAAAGCTCGACCGTGATATTGTTTTCAACCTGTGCCAGTATGGTATGGGCAATGTATGGGAGTGGGCCGGTTCGGTCGGCGGAAACTGCTGGCGAACAACAGGTGATTTGGGGCTTGAAAAAGGTTCCGAGCTGCCGGGATTTTATCATATCGGCCTTAGCAACGCCCAGCACTGGCAGCACGCCAAACAGGGCCAATGGAACGACCCGGACTATATCCTTATCGGCTGGGTCGGTAACGCTCACAAGCAGGCTGAAGGGACACCCACCACCCTGACGCCTAATGAGCAGTATTCTTATATGTCGATGTGGTGCCTTATGGCCGCTCCGTTGATATTCTCTGGTGATATGGAAAAGCTCGATGACTTTACACTCAATATACTTTGCAACGCCGAAGTCATCGAGGTCGATCAGGACCCGCTTGGCAAGCAGGCCCCTATTATTAAACGAACCGAAGACTATTTTATCATGGCCAAGGATATGGAAGACGGTTCGAAGGCGGTCGGCCTGTTCAACACCGCTGAATCCCAAACCGACATAACAGTCTCCTGGAAAGACCTTAGTCTAAAAGGCCCGCACCTGGTCCGCGACCTCTGGCGACAAAAAAACCTTGGCACATACAGAAATCAGTTCAAGGCCAGGGTCCCAAGACACGGCGTCGTGTTCGTCCGTTTGTTCCCGCAATGAACTTTACCTGTCGTCATGCCCAGACACGCGTAACACTATGGCGGATTAGTAATAAGCTTGTCTTAGGCGTGCCTTTGTGCTATCCTACCATCGTCGGATACGAGGCAATAAATCCGAGTATATTTTAGGTGGCAATGTGGCGCTACCTGTTGTAATAATTCAGTATACAAATTTCAGGAGGCAGTTGTTATGAACACTCGTCGATTCAGGACATTGGCCGTTGTTTGCATACTATTGTCAGGTTTACTACTTTGCCCTTATACTTTGGTACGGGCCGAGGGTGCCGGCAGCTCTCAACAAAAGCTGGTCCTTGACGCACGCAGTCGAACACCGTTGTCCGATGGGACAGGGCGATTCAGGGTCATGCAGAACAAGCTCGAATGGGACCCTGAGCAAACCGCTATCATCATTTGCGATATGTGGAACCAGCACTGGTGCAAGGGTGCGACCAGCCGGGTTGGAGAGCTTGGGCCGTGGATGAATGAGGTTGTTTCCAAAGCGCGTGATAAAGGTGTGCTGATAATCCATTCACCCAGCGGCACGGTCAATTTTTACGAGAACCATCCAGCCCGCAAGCGTGCCCAGGACGCCCCAAAAGCAGCGAACCTGCCCGGAGATATCAGTAAATGGTGCCGATGGATTGATGAAAATGAAGAAACGTTGGGATACCCCATAGACCACTCGGACGGCGGCTGTGATTGTCAGCCGATGTGCAAACAGGGCTCGCCCTGGCGCAGGCAGGTAGATATTATCGAGATTCGCAGTGAAGACGCTATCAGCGATTCAGGCGCCGAAATTTGGAACCTGTTAGAGCAGCGCGGTATCGACAATGTTATCATTATGGGTGTGCATACCAATATGTGCGTTCTCGGCCGGCCCTTCGGGCTGCGGAATATGGCAAGGTACGGTAAAAACGTGGTGCTGATGCGCGATATGACCGATACGATGTACAATTCAAGGATGAGCCCTTTTGTCAGTCATTTTACAGGCACCGACCTAATAGTAGAACACGTAGAAAAGTTTGTCTGCCCGACGATTACTTCAACGGTATTCACAGACCAGCCGCAGTTCTGTTTTAAAAACGACGAGCGTCCTCGCGTGGTATTCATTTCCGCCGAAAGTGAGTATAAAGCCGAACAGACACTCCCCGAGTTTGCTCATGAGCTGGAAACAAAATACGGCTTGTGCTGTGAGATACTTCAAGGCAGCATAAAGAGGGACAGTAAAGACCGCAACTACATTGCCGGTATGGAGGCGCTGACGAGCGCGGATTTAGCAGTGCTATTTGTGCGTCGCAGAGCTTTGCGCCCCGAGCAAATGAAGTATTTCCTTAACTACCTGAACAGCGGCAGGCCATTAGTGGGGCTGCGAACCGCCAGCCATGCATTCGACACTCGCGGCAATGCACCAGCCGGCTATGCCGAATGGCAGAAGTTAGACCCCGAGGTATTAGGTGGAAACTATCACGGCCATCACGGCAACGGACCCAAGTGCGCCGTTACAATAGCCGCCGGTGCCGAAGGTCATTTGATACTTGACGGTGTGCAATTACCGTTTACGAGTAACGGCTCACTGTACGAGGTGCGGCCGCTGACGGATTCAACAACCCGGCTGTTGATTGGCACTATTCCCGACAAGGAGCCCGAGCCGGTGGCCTGGACTAATATTTATAGGAAGTCCCGCATTTTCTACACATCATTAGGCCATCCGGACGACTTTGGAAATGCGCAATTTCGTCGGCTGCTTATCAACGCTGTATTCTGGGCGATGAACAAGCCCATGCCGAAACCAAAAGAGACTGAATAACCAGCCGGCGAAATATACTTTCATTAGTTATATATCGAATATTGAATTTCAAGATACAAGACAGAGAACGCCGGAATACGGAAATGTAAATGACGTGGTTTTATATCGCCGTGCCGGTGATGGCTAAACAAAAGACTGCACACCGCATCAAGAAACTCAAATTTTACAAAAATTTACTTCATTATTTGTCAACCGAAGGGCTGCGATAGCCGTTTATACAGATAGCTGGAGTAAATAGCCTCAATGGAAAACACCGACAAAACTTTAATAGAGGCCCATTGCAGGGGCGACAAGACAGCGTTCGGTGAGCTTGTACGCCGATATGGGGATAATATATTGGGATATTTGATGCGAATGAGCGTTAATCACCACCAGGCTGAAGACCTTTTTCAGGAGACTTTCAAACGTGTGCACGAAAAAGCCCATACGTTTCGCGGCGGTAAATTTAAGAGCTGGCTTTTTACCATTGCAACAAATGTGGCTATTGATGGTATGCGGAGGCGCAGACGGATGCAGGTTGTATCGCTGAATCAAAGACTCGATTGTACCGACCAGGACAGCGAAGAGCTGAGTGCCGTTGCATTAGCGGATGATTCGTGCGAGCCTTCACAGGAGGCGGCAAAGGCCGAGCAGGCCGAACTGGTCAGAGATGCAATAGAATCGCTGCCCGCAAGACAACGAGCCACGCTTGTTCTGGCCTATTATCAGCAGCTAAGTTACCCGGAAGTGGCAAAGGTTTTAGGCTGTTCTCTTGGAACGGTGAAAACACAAATGTACAGGGCGCTGAGGACATTAATGCGAAGATTGCCCGATATTTCCGGAAGGGATAAAATGAACTTGGATTTCCCGAACAAAGTAATGTAATAAA
>JBGVTO010000068.1:0-2354 GCA_041862635.1 Phycisphaerae bacterium
GATGCACCAGGATAAGTAAACGCGTACCCAGGGAAATTTTATTGCATTCATTAACAAATACAGTATCAAACATCATTGCTGATATTAATCCTATGTTCTAAATCTACTTTGTAGTTAGGACTAAAAAAGGTAATATTACGGTTATCGACCCCTCAGCAGGGAAACTATCTAAGCATAATCCCAGTTTTAAACAAGATTATCCCTTGCCTCATAATATTGTTAGGATACTAAAAGCTGAAGACAGACATGGCCCGAATTCCACATCAAGTGGTTTTCGCTCTTATCAGTATTGGTATGCAGCTTAAAAGTAAAGCCCAGAGCCAAATCCCGAGACCATCCAAAGAGGCTACAGCCAGTCACCAACCGGTATCTGATCTACTACATGGCGCAAGACAGGGTCAACATTCGTATATATGTTGTTCGTAAGCGCTGGTGAAGAGTGCTCCAATATTGCGCAGGAAATCGTATCGGTCATTGAAAACGTTTACAATTTTTGTGATTTTTGTAAGGCCTTTTCGCTACAGAGCTTGCGAGGAGAGCTTTTTTGGAAAATTGGCAGATAACGGGTTGTTGGACGAAACGGCTGACGCCGTAGAATTTTCGTAGGGATTCCTTAGATTCGGTAGTCAAGGTATTTTCCACAGAGTGAATAGGTGATATGCTTCTTTCCATGAGCTCCCGCCGGTGGAGCAGCATACAAGGTTTTTGTTTTTTGGAAAGGAGCTGTACCATGACAGAACTAAGATGCCGGATGATAGCGGACATGCGACTTCGTGGTTTGTCGCCAAACACTCAGAGGAGATACGTCGATGCTATAAGGGAGCTGGCCAAACATTACCGTCGTCCACCCGATCAGCTCAGCCAAGAAGACATCCGAGACTACTTCATCTATCTCCAAGACGAGCGAAGTTTGTCCAGCGGTCACATCCGTGTCACTCTGTACGCCTTGAAGTTTCTTTACAAAAGGACACCGGATCGGCACTGGCCCGTATTGGATCTGATTCGTATAAAGCCCAGCAAAAAGCTCCCGGTTGTGCTCAGCCCCGAGGAAGCTCGTTGCCTGCTGAGGCGGGTTCGTCGGCCGGGAGCTAAAATGAGTTTGACTATGATGTACACCTGTGGCTTGCGGATCAGCGAAGCCCTGCGTCTTCACTGCCGCGACATTGACAGCCGGCGGATGCTGGTCTGTGTGCGTAATGGCAAGGGAGCCAAAGATCGTTATGTTCCCCTGCCCCAGCGGACCTTGGAGCGTTTACGTATCTACTGGTGTCAGGTCCGCCCCAAAACATGGCTGTTTCCCACCACAGACGGTCTGACTCCGATCCACAAGGGAACGATTCGACAATGTCTGGCGGCCGCCCTTGCTCAAACAGATATTCATAAACACGTAACCTGCCAGACGCTGCGGCATTCTTATGCAACACATCTAATGGAACAAGGGATTGAGCTGCGTGCCATCCAGGCGCTGTTAGGCCATCGCAGCCCCAAAGCGACCTTTATCTATATGCACCTGACCCAGAGCACCATGCAAGCGGTTCAGAACAAGATTAACGACACCATGGCCAGGCTCTGAGCCCTTTCTTGCCCAGCTATGCTCGAAGTCGCGGATATTCTACGTCGTTACGGCGATGAGTATCTGCAGAAGTTCGACGACAAGATGCTGACTAGTACAGCATTTCGCAAATATCTCGACTAATTTTAAGGTCTTGAACAGGGATTAGCCAATAATGTGGGTGTTGTGTGAAAATATTTTAAGGTTTTGTAAAAACAAGGAGGTTTTGCTATGCCATTACCACCAGCACCACCATTACAACTGCGACCAGGTGATAAAGAACGCCTGCAAGCTACCGTCCGAAAGCTATATGGATGTCACTCAACGTTACTATGGCCATAAATTACGAACCCTTTGGGTACATTTTTTCTGTGCAAACCTCGGACAGGGAGTTCACTGCCAATAATCGCTTGCGGAACCAACAACTTATGTTATCCTCTGCGGCTTTGGGATTCAAGTGCTACTTGGAGCTCTTTTTTCATTACCTAAATCAGCTCGCAGCATCTCACAGAAGCCCTAACGTAACCCCCATCACAGGCCATTTAAACGGCGAACTCGTCTTGTGGAGTATTTATACACGCGCTGTATTACCTTAAAATAAGGGGGCCTATACCAAATTGATATAGGCCCCGAATTGGTGCAAATCTACTATAGCAACCGTGTAATTTTAATTGCCACTAAAATCCCGGCTTACGGTGCCGGTCGATACAGGCGAATATCATCAAAGTACGCTGAACCTGAACCGCCGGGCTGTGGATTCTTCTTGTCGCCGAAACCAATAGCAATCGTATTTACATTGGCC
>JBGVTO010000069.1:0-3448 GCA_041862635.1 Phycisphaerae bacterium
AACGGTTTGCTATAAATCCCATGGATTGGGAATAGGATGAAAAAATTACCGACATCTTGTGCTGTGGTAGTGTTTTTGGCAGTCCTCGCTTATCAGGTTAAAGCGACCACCCTTGCATTAACGAAGGACACAGTGACGCCCGGCACGCTAAGCGCAGCGGAAACATTATTTCCTGACAGAGACTTGTTTACAAGAAATGAGATTCTCGGCGCTCTATATATTCGTGATAATAATGACGTTACATTATCGAATATACTTGGTGCTGTTTCTTTAGGCCTGACTTCCGACGGCAGTGACCTTCCCAAGTACATCCCGATAATCAACATCACCGTACTACTCTTTGACGAAGACCTGTCTGCAGGAAATTATATCCGCGACGCAGTTTATGTTCGCGTTGGCAACGGTTTAATACTCCCAGCCATACCTGCTGCGATGCCCGGCGGCCTGATATTAGAAGACAAGGGCTTTCCAGAGTACAATCCGATGCCGGATGTCGCAACATTGTTCTATTACAAAGACTTGTTTGCAGTAAGTGACATCCTGAATATAGTTTATCTTCGCAAGAACGACGGCACAATACTAACAACGTCTCGTGCAATGTTTAGCAGCCTGATTTTTAGAGACTTCGACCTTCCCTACTACAATCCTATAAGTGACATCGCGATGTTATTCTTTGACGAGGACTTGTTTGCAGGAAATCAGCTCGTCGGTATGGTTTATATTCCCGGCAGCAACATAATACCCTCGGCAGCCTCGGGCGCAACACTTGAGGGCCTGACTCTCGAAAATAGAGGTCTTCTCGAATACAATCACTCGACAAGCATCGAGGCCTTGTACTTGAGAGAAGGTATCTTCGCTAACATCGGCACCCTTTACATTACTACAGATAGCTTCGTGATTCCTGAGCCGGCGCCGATTGCTATTCTCGGTCTCGGAAGCTTGTATTTGCTCAGAAAACGCGAAAGTGGGGGCAGGCCTGTGTGCCTGCCCAGGGCAACGCTCCGTCGCCAAATCTATGGAGCATCGGCAACCACATCGGATTGCCCGTCGTGGCGCGGCCACACCGCGACAGGCACCTGTTAGTATGAAATAATTGATTTGACGTTATAGTAGCTTATTTTTTCTCTTCCGCGCAGTGCGGCAAGCTCAATGAGAAATACAATGCCGGCAATTTGTCCACCGATTTTTTCGATAAGTTTACAGGCCGATGCCATTGTCCCCCCCGTCGCCAATAAATCGTCAACCATCAAAACTTTAGCCTGCTTTTCAACGGCGTCACTATGCACTTCCAAAGTGTCTGTCCCGTACTCCAAATCGTATGTGATGCTTTCAGTCTCAAAAGGCAGCTTGCCTTTCTTGCGTATAGGCACAAAGCCGGCCCCGAGCTTTTCTGCTACCGCCGCTCCAAATATGAACCCTCTGGCCTCCACAGCAGCAACATATTCGATACCCGCCCCCGTAAAATCGGCGCTCAGGGCATCCACTGATGCTGCAAACGCCTTCGGGTCGGCCAATAATGGTGTAATATCGCGGAATAAAATCCCTTTCTGCGGCCAGTCGGGTATGCTGCGAATGTATCTTTTCAGGTCAATCCCATTACGCATTGTTAGTTTTCCTCTACGGTTCTTTTCGAAATTATGATTGCTCAAACAGACGGACCGTTCGTCTGTCGCTGTCTATTGTTGATATATTTGTAACGAAATGCAAGTTTTATTGAGATGTTATTAAGGGCTACTCTTCGTTCATATATTCGTAAAGCTTGGTAAGCGCATCACGCCGAATCTGCCGAATCCTCTCTCGTGTCAGGCCTAATTTCTTAGCGATTTCTTTCAGTGGCATCGGCGCGTTTCCATTAAGACCGTAATGCAGCCTCAAAATGTTCGCTTCCCGCGGTTCGAGTTTGTTTAGCAATTTCAAGGCCTTTACCTCTTCTTCAACCGCAGCCAGCACATCTTCCGGTCTGCCGGCATTTGGGTCCTCCAAAATCACCTCGAGCATTTGGTCTTCGTCCGACACATCGCCGCTGTAAGATTCACTTACAGAGCTAAGAACCTCGACTATACGATGTATGACTTTTGCCTTGCGCAGCGGTAGGTGCATAATATCAGCCATCTCTTCAACACTCAATGTTCTGCCGAGCTCACTTTCCAGCTCGGCCGTGGTGTGCCGCCACTGATTTATCAATGCAACCATATAAGTTGGAATATGCACCGGCTGAACGTTCTCCAGCAAGGCACGTTTGATGCTTTGTTTTATCCACCACGCTGCATAGGTGCTGAAACGAACCCCACGGTCAGGGTCAAAGTAATCAACAGCTTTTATAAGGCCGAGATTACCTTCTTCAATCAGGTCGCCGAGGCTCATCCCCCGGCCGCCGTATTTCTTCGCGATATTAACGACCAGCCTGAGATTACTTCGCACCAATTGTTCCCTGGCCAATTGGTCATTTTCTTCTGAAACCAGTTTGCCTAACGAGCGCTCCTCTTCTGCGTTCAGCAGCGATGCCTCGTCGATCTCTTTTAGATATTCCTTTATGGTGACATCAAATGCTATAGCTTACTCCCGCCCGGCCGAAAGCCTTTCGGCTCTGGCTATAAGGGCAAATTGTTGCTCGAACTTACCTCCTTTTTATAGGACCCTCGGCTCCCTGCCAGAGATAAACCTATTTGAGGTATCGGTTAAATTTGCCTGTGAGTTTACCACGCTAAAAATTTTCCCTTCCCACCTCACCGAGTGAGTTGTTGACTTCTAACATGGCTCGTGCTGCTTAGCGACCTCGCAGCGCAGTGCAATCTCCCCCTGACCGGGCGCCGCGGCGACTGCAAAATAGTCAATATTGCAGTCGAATATCCCCCATAGGCGGAATCCGCCTTCTTTTGGCGGAACCAATGAAAAAGAGGCCTATACCAAATCGGTATAGGCCCCGAATTGACACGAATTTACTTTAACAACCGCGCCCCTATATCCTGCTTCGCAATCCGAAGTCTACAAGATGCCTTGCGGCAGATGCCTTACGACAGAAGCAATGGGGGCCAGCTAAATCACACGTCTTACTGTGCCGGCTCCGGCGGCGGAGGATACAAACGAATATCATCAAAGTACATTGTACCTGAACCACCAGCCTGTGGGTTGCTTCTGTTACCAAAACCAATGCCAATCGTATTGACATCGGCAAGGTTTATACCCTGGTCCGCAAAGGCCTGCAGTGCGATTCTCCACTCCATCCAATCAATTGTCAAAACTGCTTCCGGATCGTCGTGATAGACTACAGCACTGTCATTGAGAACCACATACATCTGTTCAGGAGAATTAAATATTTCGCCTCTGAACCACAGTGACAATGTATTAACGCCCTTCTCTGTCCAATCACGCGGATATTCCAGCGCGTGAGTTGCCTCAGAGTTCCCGACACTATTGTCGTAGAAATACGGCATCGACTGAGAACCGC
>JBGVTO010000070.1:0-7200 GCA_041862635.1 Phycisphaerae bacterium
GGAATTGAGGTTGTAAATGGTGATACTTATTATCCCGAAGCTCATCAGTGGGCTCTGGAAAAAAATCTGACTATGATGGGAAATTCCGATATACATCAGCCCATCGTTGGTACCGAAATTACACCTGAAAACCACAGGCCAATGACGCTGGTTTTTGCCAAAGAGAAAAGCATAAAAGCTATAAGAGAAGCTTTAGTTGCGGGAAGAACCACAGTTTGGTTCAAAAATCAGTTGATTGGCAGACCAAACTATCTCCATGCAATTTTCAGAAAGGCCGTTCAGATTGATAAACCTTACCTCAGGAGGGGTGATACAATATGGTTTGAGGTTACGAATAATTCCGACATTGACATTCAGGTGCAAAGTCTTGGAGAGGGTGGACCGGGAAAACTAACATTACCGGCCAATGCCATCACAACAGTAAAGACAAAAGTTGATAGCAAGGCAGAGCAAGCCGAGCTTAAATGTATGATTACAAATTTCTTGATTGCTTCGGAAAAAGGTCTGCCGGTCAATCTTAATGTTTCATTAAAATAGATTGTAAGAATCTTTACGGATTGCGATAGACATTTATCACCAGTGTTTATTTCGGCCGGTGCTGAATAAATATCGTCAGAGTTTTACTCTTATCTTTTTAGTTTTGTCAGGCGCAAGACTTCGGATGCCTTTTAGGATTTTCATCTTGCCGGTGTCCGGTTGGCCGACCTTGACCGTGTACGTGCCTTTCTCGAATACCTTGGGTCTACATGAAGTTCCGTTGATGCGAAGGGTATAGACTATTTCATCGTTTGACTCATCAATCACCTGCACAACAGGATTTGTCATACCTTTGACTTCAATAGTTGGCAAGTAGGCCACGGCTTTGCGAGCGTAGTTGTCCTCCTGTTTGATAGTTCTGGGCCAGCCGGGATATTGTTCGGCATTCGGTGACATAATATCCACATTTCTGGGCCAGCATTCGATTATGATTTCTCTTGTTTTTTTATTGAATTTGACAATCCCGAAACCGGCCGCCCTGGTTGTTAGTGGGTCGTGATTCCTCTCGGGACTGGGATTGGCAACCGCGAGCATATTGATTTTATTTCCCAGGCCGTCGAGGAATTCGCCCAGGTATTCGGGTGCACCTGGTTCGCGGTTTTTGCCAGGCTCAAGAGGTACCCACCAGCGTAAATAAAGATTGGCAATGGACGGCACGCAAACCGAATAGACTGCGTCGTTCCATTCGTCAATACCATGATGAATAAATGTACCGAGATGCTGGTCACCGCAGATATGAATAGCAAATGCTTTACGCATTTCGTATAGGGCTTTGTTTCGTCCTGTTTGTGGCCAGCCGTTGCAATCGAGGTCGACTAACAGCCGGTAGTCGTACTTTCCGTGCAGGTGTGCCCCTCCACAAAAGACAGTCTGAGACAGCACTGCCTTCATATCGCAGTCGTGCCAGTCCGCAGCCCATGACCGCAGAAACTTCAACTGACGTTCTCCTAATAACGTGACACCGGGGACATCTAAGCTCTTCGGGTCATAATCAGGCGTAGTGACATGGTCGGGCCGTGGACCAAGCGGGGGAACAAGACCCTCCGGACCTGATTTGAACTTCCTGTCCTCAATAATGGCGAAGCTTACTCCGCCTATTGTCAGAGAGGTGTAATACACACCTATACCCCGCTCTACCGGAGTAGGGTCATAAGGGTCAGGCAGATGACTGGTTTGTGCCCTTTCAACTTCTTTAACATATTCGAGCGGCGCAGCGTAACCTCCATCAGGACCATCACGGGTTTTCGATACTTTCCCTCCCGCACCCCACAAATTGGCCTGACCCACATCGTGGTCGTCTGGTATTGTTACCGTCGGAGTATTGCGAATGATATCTCCGAAGTCTCTGCCGAATTTGAGCCAGGCGGCATAATGCCTGTTGTGGTCATAGACCTGGTCTCC
The DNA here is from genome assembly GCA_041862635.1 of Phycisphaerae bacterium. Classification (GTDB taxonomy): domain Bacteria; phylum Planctomycetota; class Phycisphaerae; order Sedimentisphaerales; family Anaerobacaceae; genus NIOZ-UU13. The sequence goes on from JBGVTO010000070.1 coordinate 1,939, forward strand.
AGAGAAGAAAAGAAGGTCGGGTTTCAGCTTTTTGAGGTTTTCAACTATATCTATTTTGGGTATGTCACCGCCGTGATTGGGATTTATTGAGTTGCCCGTAAATGCGGCCACGACAATAGTATCTTTGTCAACAGGGTCTTTGCGGATGATGCCAGTATAATGTGCCTCCTTACCATGTGCGACGCGATATTCAATATCTTTTGTAGAATCCCACTTCTCTACGCGGAAGGTTGCCGTCCAGCCTTCCTCGATTACCTGCTTTTGCGCTATTTGTTTCCATCTTCCGTTTTGCTTGATTTCGAGCCGGACTATCCTGTCCTCACCTTCGGCCAGCGGATACAACTGGGTGGTCATCTTCATGATGTTGTTATGGACAGTGTACAAGGCAAAACAAATAACCTTGTCTCTTGACACTTCGGGGATCTTCAGAAGTTGAGCGTTAGCTGTACTCAATAGCAGAATGGTTATCAGAATCGTTGTAAGTACTTTTGCTTTTGTTGAGCTCATTTTTATTCCTTTCCTTTTTATATTACTCTTTCCCTTCATTTACAAAAGCAACGATAAATTATCAATCTTCAATCAGGTAAGGCTGTTCCGGTAGTCTGCGTATCCAGATATTGCGAAAGCGGAGAGGGTTGCCATGGTCTTGAATATGGATTCGCCCCTCGCCGTGAGGAGTGTAACGGGCTTTTCTCTTGTGTGATGTGGTGCCCTCTATCTCAAGGTTGTTGTGCACGACAACGCCGTTGTGCAAAACGGTAATGCGAGCCTTGCGGATACACCTGCCGTTTTCATCGAATATCGGGCGAAGGAAGCTGATATCGTAGCTCTGCCATTCACCGGCGTTTCGGCAGGCATTGACCATCGGCGGATTCTGGCCGTAAATCGCCGCGGCCTGACCATCGGCATAAGTCCTATTGGTTTTGTAGTTGTCATCGGTGTATGAATCGAGTACCTGCACTTCGTACCTGTCCATAAAGAATACACCGCTGTTGCTGCGCTTCTGGTCGGTTATCTTGGGGTCAATACCTTCCGGTGTACACCACTCAATATGTAATTGACAATTATCGAATAACTTTTTAGTGCGAATTCCTCCTGTTTTTTTGATGACCTCCATATAGCCGTTTTCGACCTTCCATTTCACATTGCCCCCACCTTTTTCACTCTCCCATTCTGAAGTATCTTCACCGTCGAAAAGGACAATCGCATCAGACGGCGGCTGGCCAAACTCTTTGGGAGGTGTTATGATCAATGGATTCGGCCGCTCCTTATCGTGTACGCTGTATTTCCTGATTTCCATTGCAGCGTAGCCGCTTACACCCAAAACCGTTACCACCAAAAGCAGGCAAACAACCATTTTAATCGCCCTGGTTCTTTCTTTCATAATTAGCTCCTCTGATTCTGTTGTTACTCGAAATCTCCTCGATAATCTGGAACCCGGCTACGTTGCCGGATTTTAATAAAATATCATACCGGGATTATTCCCGAAAAACCACCTTATTTCTTCCCTCGTAATACCACGGTGCCTAAGTCCGAAGATGGGAGTATCCACGGAGGCTTGGACAGGCTTGACTTGATTTCAGAAAATATCACGTCCGTACAGGCGTGGAAATCTGCTTAAATTTCTTATATATCTTACAGGAGAATCTCTTCTTTATTCGGGTCGAACCGGGCGACCTTGCCCTGGCGCAAACCGAGCATGCCCATTTGTAAGGCCGTTTGCACATAGTACGCCAAGTCCATTGGGCTTAGAGTCTGCTGCTGACGCGAACGGCAGCAGTCGAGGAATTTCTGCCAGTATCCTACGAAGTCTTCCCCGTGCTCGATGGCGAAACGCTGAGGTTTTTTCTTGGAACCGTCAGCGGGCATAAAAACGATTTCGTTCTTTTCGATTGTGAGGGTGCCTTCCCATCCACGAACAACGGGAATCCGCTGTCCCGAGCCCCGGCTGCCCGTGCCTGGATGGTTATTAGCCTGTGTCCCAAGCACAGCTACTGTAATCTTCTCGGGATAATCGATGAGCATATTAAACGTATCGGGTATCTCACGCTCCTGATAACGGAACTTGCCGCCCGTAGCCACGACTGTACTGGGCATGGTAATCCCAAGCATGGACAGCACCGGCGTCAAACTATGTGGAAACAAATCGGTCGAAGGCCCGCCCGAATAATCCTCGTACATCCGCCAGCGGAAAAATCGGCTCACGTCAAAAGGCCGCTTCGGTGCATCACCGAGAAAGGCTTCCCAGTTCAATTCTGAACCGGGTTTTGCATTAGTATCATCAATTGGCATTCCTTGCTCGCCCCAGTCGCCGACTCGGAAATAGCCGCACTCAGCGTGGACCGGCTGGCCGATAAGTCCATCCGCAATCAGTTTTTTCATTTGCCACCAGGCCGAATCGTACATACCCTGCGTGCCGAGCTGGAAGACCCGGCCGCTTTTTTTCACTTCTGCCGCCAACCGCTTGGTCAGCTCGAACTGCCGCCAGTGCGTTACCGGCTTTTCACAGTAAACGTCTTTACCCGCCCGGACAGCATCAATAGCCTGATAGCCGTGGTGATGGTCTGGGGTTGCGATGCAAACGACATCAACGTTAGAGTCAGCCAGCAAATCGTGGTAGTCCGTGTAGCCTTTAGCATTATAACCTTCCACGACCTTCTGCATCCGTGGTCGATAAGCATCAGAGGCGGCGACAATGTCCACGTTTGCTCCCTGACTTTTAAGGTAATGTACGGCCTTAAGGTGAGCCTGGCTTCGGCCTCCGCAACCGATGAAGCCAACTCCGATACGCTCGTTGGCACTCTTGCCGACGGCACGTTTCGCAGATGTACCTGCAACTGTAACCGTTGCCGCGGCTACACCGGCCCGACGAATGAACTGCCGACGCGTCAGGCTATCGTCTTTCTTATTCTTTGATTTGTGTTTGTCAAGCATATCTTTCTCCTCAATTCAGTTAATATTATTACTTGCTATTTACCCACCAGTTATAAACGTTTTCGATTTGTTTGTTTTCGACTTGATTGTCCCATACGGCAACGGCATAGCGTAATACCAGTGGTTTATCTGATGATATTGTCAGCGATTCTCTGTGCAGGTTAAGCGTGGCTGAAAGGTAAGCGAATGGCTTAGTCATAGTAAACCACTGTGTCGGGTGGCGCAGATTATCCGGATGGCCGAACATAGCGACCATAACAGGTTTGCCGTTCGCCTTGGCGCTATAGGAGCACCACTTCGCTCTCACAAGCCGTTCATCACCCCGCACAATTTCACCAGCTTTACCTGCGGCGTTAAGAAACTTACCGCCCGCATCCATCGATTCCAAAAAACGCATACCTAAACCGAAGTAATGGGAGCCCGAAAGCGTCACCAATTCTTTTCCGGACGGCGCGGCAAGAGTTGATTGCCAGTTTAACAGCGTGGCCTTAAATTCATCCAACTGACAGATTTCGACTGTGCGGGATTCCTTGAGTAATAACTCCTGACTGCGTGGATTTATCCAGTTGAGCTGTTCCGTAAAACCCGCATCGGGTACATCATTGCGTTTGCCGATTTTCACCTCGACAAAAGACCGGTGTACCTGCCGGCCCGGGGCCTGCTGCTCTTCCCAGAAGTTTACACCACCCACAGCAACTGCGAACATCAATGCGTGATGGTGCAGGTGGTCGGCAGGTGCATCACGCAGAATGTTTATACCACTTGGCGTAAATAACTGCTGCACATACGGCTTGAAAGGCACATTATGATAGCAATAGCGCATCAGAACGTTCTGTTCTGAATAAACAGATACGATGTCCTCCTTCATCGTAATCCGCATAGGGTTTTCCGCAAATGTCTTATCCGAAACAGCAAAAAAACCGATGGCCAACAAAAGAATAATGGTAATACTTTTAAACTTCTCCATAATCACTTCTCCTTCAGCTACTTTTTAATAAACTTACTTTGGCCCATCTTTTCCGTCCCACTGATAATTCCACATAGCCATATATTCAGGGCCGGGTAGAAATTTGTCATTTGTTTCTTTTAGCTTTCGAGATAATATCTTCTCCAGTTTTTGCCGGATTTGCGCATACTTCGGATTATTACACAGATTTTCCAGCTGATACGGGTCTGTCTGATTATCATAAAGCAGCCACGGGCCGTTAATATCCCTCACATAGGTATAGCGTCGCGTTCGCACGCCCCGATATTCCCGACCACCCCGCTGATAATTCCATTGATGGAACGGCACCGGGCACATTATCAAAGACGCATCATTGTCCGGCGACTGTGTTCCTTTAATCACGCCCGAGAAATCCTTACCCTCAACCGATTTCGGAATGGCAATATCACTCAAGCCAAGCAGTGTCGGCATAATGTCAGGTGTGTTAATCGGCATATCAATCTTCCTGCCTGTTTTCCCGTGTACCGCAGGATAACGCAATAAAAACGGGACCCTGACCGATTCTTCCCATGGCTTTTGTTTTTTTGTCTGACCGTGAGAATGCAACATATCACCGTGGTCGGAGGTGAAGACAAAAATTGTATTTTCTTCGATACTACATTCTTTTAGCGTCTCAAGAACATCTCTAATGCAGTCATCCAATGCAGCGATATGGGCATAATAACCGGCTAATTCTTCCCGTGCCTTTTTCTTTAGGGCCTCAGGGACATTAGGATGAAGGATAATTTCATCTGCAGAGAACATCCTTCGATATTTATCCGGAGCCGTCTGATATGGGGCATGGGGCGGACCCCATGACATAAATAGAACAAACGGAGTATTGTTTGCGTGCTGTTGGATATATTTTTGGGCTTCGCGGGTCTGGGCGATGGCATCATAACCGTCCCAGTATTGTTTGGCGTCTGTCTCGGCATAGTAAAGTGATTTGTTATAGTTATGGGTGCATTCACAGACCTTCCAGAACTTAAAGCCCTGCCTTCTTTCTTCGGGAATAAAGGCGTTCCTGCCCTCCCGGAGAGAAGTGTTTTTATCGTGTCCGTTCAAATGCCACTTGCCGATATATGCGGTTTCGTAACCGGCCTGGCTATATACCTTGCCGATAGTCATCGCATCGGGATTTAAGGGCTTATCATTGTAAAAGATACCATGCGTAAGCCAATACTGTCCGGTCATCAGGCTGGCACGATACGGGCTACACACAGGACAACCCGACACAGCGTTGATAAAATTGATACTTTCCTTCGCGAGTTTGTCTAAGTATGGTGTTTGGGCATTAGGGTCACCGAAATAACCGGTCGCCTGGGCTCGCCATTGGTCCGCGA
>JBGVTO010000071.1:0-2346 GCA_041862635.1 Phycisphaerae bacterium
CGTGAATCAAAATGTTGTATTATGGGCCTCCGAGAGTGAAACATTGAACAAAGATTAAGATGTTCACGTTTTTAGGAGACCCAAGGATGATTATGACACAAGAGCAGGCCATTCTCAAGGCCCAGGAAAAATTCCAGCAGATGACCATGTTTATTCGCCAGGCATGTACTGAAGGTCAACGGATTGATTACGTCGAGTCGGATCTTTGGGACAACATGCTCCAGTTGGGCCGTCTCATGCTCGAAGGCTATGTGGCAGGATATCAACAGGGCGATCTGGGACCGACGCTGGAGCACAAGGGGCGATTAGTACGCCGGCTTGATCAGCCGCATGTCAGACGTTATGTGTCGGTGTTTGGTGCTTTTGAGATCTGGCGGTATGTGTATGGGACACGCGAGACGCAGAAGCATGAACGGATCCCCTTGGATGCGATCTTGGCGTTACCTGAAAGTGAGTTCTCCTATATATTACAGGATTGGGATCAAAGCTTTTGTGTGGAGAATTCGTACGGAGAGTCGCGACGCAAGATTGAACGTATCCTCCGGATCGAACAGTCGGTTTTGAGTTTGGAACATATCAATGGTCATATGGCCTCTGCCGTAGACAGTTTTCGTGATATCCAACCACCGCCAGCGGCCAAAGAGGAAGGGCCGATCTTGGTACTCACTGCCGATGGCAAGGGTGTGCCGATGCGTCGCGAGCCTGGGTCCAGTAAGGCTGTACGTCTGAAAAAGGGCCAGAAAGCCAATAAGAAGCGACAGGCCTGTGTAGGCGGGGTGTATACGATCGAGCCTTTTGTCCGAAGCGCTGATGATGTTGTCAATGAGTTCATGCGTGAAGAACGCCAAAAGCAACGTCCAAAGCCCCAGAATAAACGGTTACGTGCGGAGCTAACTCGTCCCATACATGGTGAAGAGGTCAATGGCAAAGACCGCGTCTTCTCTTGGTTTGCCGAGCAGATAGAATCTCGCAGCAAGGATAACCACAAGCCTATTGTTTGTGTGATGGATGGGGATCGTGCTCTCTGGGAGAAGGTTAAGCAACTGGTGCGAACGCTGGGCACAACAATCATTTGTGTTTTGGACCTCTATCATGTTCTTGAGAGACTTTGGTCAGCCGCATACTGTTTTCATCCGGAAGGCAGTGATGAAGCTCAGCGATTTGTCTCTGAACGTCTCGAGCGACTATCGGAAGGTAAAACCGGATATGTTATTGGTGGCTTGAAGCAAATGGCCACCAAACACAAGCTAAGTAAGAGCAAATATCGGCAATTGATGAAGGTGATCGTATATCTGGAAAACAACCGGCCCTACATGAGGTATGATGAGTGCTTATCCCAGGGTTATCCGATTGGCAGTGGTGTTGTCGAGGGCGCATGTCGTCACTTGGTGAAGGACAGGATGGAAGGCACGGGCATGCGTTGGCGTATTCCAGGTGCCCAAGCCATGCTCAACCTTCGTTCGGTTTATCTCAACGATGACTGGGAGGCATTCCAGCAATATCATATTCAAACTAATACTAATAAGCTGTATCCATATCGGCAGTCTGTTCAAGCCCGATACAGGAAAACAGGATAGCGGGAGGCAAGTTACACCCAACTGATTTTATGCCACTCCTACAATATCGCATTGCCCTTCAATGAGCGCTGATCTGGCCGGGTGCCGTTTAGCGCCAGCGTAACCCACGTGCCTATCGAAGCTGTTGTTACGTTTTATGCTTTATTAAATTTCGTACATGTTTCTCATCGGCAAGAACAAACGAGAGATCTGGAAATTCTTGTCTAATTAATTCAAAAGGTCTTCCAAGATTCCATTTTGTCTGTATCTCTTGACTCTGCTCCATTTTCGGTTGAAATGCTTGATATAGAATTTGATGACATCCTACTAATGGCATTACCAGGTGGTGAGTTATTCGTTTGATTGAATCTGAGTCAAACTGGTGGATTCTGAAACCAATGATTTTTTCATCACTGTCTTTCAGTAACCATGATCTCATTCTTGCGTGTATGTTTGAATGTGCTGAGGCATGGAATCTCGCGATTACGTTCTCCGGACCACCTTTGGGATATATGCCTTTATCTTTTAAATACTTAAATACCCTTTTTCTCTTTGGCATACCTTTCATAGAATTAAAAAAAGCTAAGCATTCCTCAAGATTCATTGAGAAATATTCTTCGAATGCAACTGTCTCCAATAACGAGCGCAAGGTGCCTTCCGCTTCGAGATAATGACCTCTTAGTGCCAAATCGAGAGTTGTATTCGCATAAAGAAAAGCACTTGATGAATAAAGTAAAACTATCCATCGTTGCGCTCTGATGTTACTGTTAACAGGATAGACTTCCGGAAG
>JBGVTO010000072.1:0-11258 GCA_041862635.1 Phycisphaerae bacterium
TCCTGGCGAGCCTGGGACGGCATACGCGCCCTGGATTACCTGCTGACGCGTGAAGAAGTCGACCCGAAGCATATCGGTGTCACCGGCAATTCCGGTGGAGGCACAATGACGACCTGGTTGTGCGGCGTCGAAAGCCGCTGGACAATGGCTGCTCCTGGTTGTTTTGTTATTACGTTCCGCCGTAACCTGGAAAACGAGCTTCCCGCCGATACCGAGCAGTGTCCGCCGCGGGCGTTGGCTCTTGGGCTGGACCATTCTGATTTTCTTGCTGCGATGGCGCCGAAGCCGGTTATCATTCTTGCAAAGGAGAAGGATTACTTTGATGCCCGCGGCGCTGAAGAGGCCTATCGCCGGCTCAGCCATCTGTATAATCTGCTGGGAGCCAAAAAGAATGTTGGGCTCTTTATCGGCCCGGGCTACCATGGTTACTCCCAGGATAATCGTGAGGCTATGTATCACTGGTTCAACCGTGTTACGGGCATCTCTGATGTACAGAGCGAACCGGAGTTGGTTATTGAGAAAGATGAAACACTGTGGTGCGCGCCGCGTGGACAGGTTTGTGAGTTGAATTCACGGCCTGTCTATTCGTTTACCAAGGCCAAGTCGCAGGTGCTGGCCAAAAAGCGGCGCAGTAATCTCTCTGCACCCCAGCTCAGGCGGCGTATAGTGAGGGCGCTGCGGCTCAGAGAATGGGACAGTTTGCGGGCTGAGAAGGCTATTCCCGAGTATCGCATCCTCCGTAATTGGCGTTCACGTGGATACCCTATGCGGTATTGGACTACCTATACTATCGAGACGGAGCCGGGGATTTTTGCCGTGGTGTATCGTCTTTCCGATGAGCGGCTGATGTCGCGACCACCCAAGGGGCAGAGACGAGCCATATTGTACATCTCGCATCAATCCGGCGACGCCGAGCTGCGGGCCGAACCGCTTGTTAGAGAGCTGCTTGAAGCCGAACCCAGCTCGGCTTTCTACGCGTGCGATGTGCGGGGCATCGGAGAATCGCAACCGAACACGTGCAACCAGAATTCGTTTCTCGATGCCTATGGGAGCGACTACTTCTATGCGATTCATTCCATAATGTTAGACAGGCCGTATGTGGGACAAAGGACTTATGATTTGCTTCAGGTGCTCCATTGGCTCGAAAGCAATGGTCACGATGAGGTTCACTTGGTGGCTAAAGGATGGGGTGCGCTGCCGGCCGCATTCGCGGCTGTTTTGTCGGACCAAGTCAAACAAGTTACACTGAAAAACGCCCTGACTTCATACTCCGACATCGCCGAGTTGGAAACTTATGCCTGGCCGCTTTCTGCACTTGTGCCGGGCATACTGGAGTCATTTGATTTGCCCGATTGCTACGGGGCCCTGCGGAATAAAAAGTTAAAGCAAATTGACCCTTGGGGGGCGGATGGTGCAAAAGCTGCCCAATAAAACACCGCTAATGAAACTTCAGCGAGGTTCGTACAGAGAGTTATGTGGGTTAGAGTCCTCCAAGATTGACGACGTTATAACCAGTTGCCGTTAACCTCTGATTGGCTTTGTAGAAGGGATGTTTGTAGCGCTGGAGCGCCTGAACACTATCCTTAGCGTTGCGGTCCGCCCAGACGCGAATAATTCCATCACGGCCATAACTGAGTATCTGCTCGCCGGGATGGTTCATAAACTTCGATGCGATGGCGACTGAGCCATCGATATTCCCTATTACTCGTCCCTTCTTATCAATGACCTCGCCGTTGCCTTCAGCTAATCCGCGTACCAGCTCGTGCACTCCATCGCCATTTAGGTCCACGGGCAATGTACAGAAAATGCTGTATGGAAGTGAGCATTTTTCTCCGGTGAAAACTTTGTAGGTGAATTCTTCTGTTTCTTGACGGAAAAAGCCTTGCGGCCCTGCCGATTTGGCTCCGATACGGACAGCCATAACGATATGCTCCCCATTTTCTCCGATTCGAGCGGCCCAGCCCATGTCCATGTGGCCGGTCTTCAAATCTCCCCAGACTCTCCTTCCCGTATTATCAAACATTACAACACGAGGGGACACGCCTCCGCTCTCTCTGCAAGTATAAATAAACCATCGATTTCCGGCTCGGTCCGAAACCGGCTGAACTACGTCCGAATGGCCTTTATAAGAATCTCTATCGGCGCAGAATAATTCCTTGCCGGTATTCAATTCGATACACCGTTCCCCCCAAAATATTTCGTCAATGCCATCGTGATTAATGTCAACGACGGGGCACATATGGCTGCCGCGCGCGCCGGGAGTTTCACGCTCAATGACATGTTCCCAACGCAGGGACATATCCGGGTTCCATCCCTGCAGCTTCATTGGGCCATAGGTTCCCTGCGCGGTAACAAGTACGGGCTTGCCTTTGACATAGCCTCCCAGGATGAAATTCCTGAACGTGTGGCTGGGACTTTGATTGCGCTCAGGATTGGGCCAGGGCCATTGGCCGGACGTTTTTCCAGTCCGGGCATTGATTCGCTCCAGACGACTATTTTTGAGACTGAGCGGATGGTCCGGGTCAATGCTGTTAACGAACCATATTTCCTCCACGCCGTCGTTGTCGAGGTCGAATGGGAAGACCGGGCAAAACCAGATGCCTGGAACCACCCCCGGCCCAAGGTCACGCTTCCAGAGAATCTCTCCCTCCTGTGTAAAAAGCGCGAGCTTCAATGTATCTTTGGGAAAGAAGAACATCTCCACATAGGGGTCCACCTCGGCATCAGCGCAGTACACTGCCAGCAATGCTCTTGGCTTATCATTGCCGAGGCTGACCGGAACCGCCCGCAGTTGCCCGATAGGAGAGCCGACAGGTAACTCCAATAGAACATACAGCTCGAACTTTGGGTTATTCTTGGGAGTTTCCGCCAGAATTGCTCGGTTAGTCAGAGAAATAATAAAGGCAACCAACACGATAAACTTACCTGTTCTGCTCATTCTATCTGCTCCGATTAAAAAAAGTACCTGCATTTAGCGCGGACGTGACATATCCTGTGCAATTCATAGGTTTGATTATATTCGTTAAGAGTTCAGTTTGCACCGATAAAAAATATGATAACTACAAATGAAACCTTAACCGAACCATATATACACAAACCACTTTTAATTTTATAAATCTTGCCTTTTCAATTCTTTTGTGTTATTTTCTGTCCATGAAGGCGTGAGGCATCTGCGAGCGGAAACAACAAGAGATACGCTTCCTTAGCCTGCCCTGAATAAGCCGTAGTCCTGAGCGTAGTCGAAGGGAGATACGCTTCACGAGATAAAAGATACGAAATACGATTCATTCTCCGACAACATCTTCCACACAAATTGGTAAACGTCCCCAATAAATTCTGTCTGTGCAAAATCTATTTTGCACATACTACTTGGATATTCTTAAATTATCTATTTTTTACCTGGAATAAGATTTCTTATCTCGTGTGCAAGCTTCGACTTGAGCGCATTAACAATGACGGAAAGCTTTGTTTCCGATAGATCTACGGTGTTCTCATCAATAATGGCAATCTTAGACCACATCAGCGACTTAAGTGGTTTGGTAAGATTGTTTGCGGGGGCACAATAGGAAGATGAATATAGGTGAATTTGCATACCTACGCCAAAGGCTGCAATAAGGACAACAGCAGAATGCTGAAAGGGTTCCCGTGCCACGATGAAGGCACGCACGTTTTTGTCCAAGAGATCGCCGCCGTTGGGATTGGGTATGTTTTGATTCTGTATAGAGTTGATGTTTATGTTAGACTGAGATGGTTGACCTCTACGCTGCCTAAGATTGTCCATATCTTTCTGCATCTGCTTATTTACCTTCTGAATTAGTCTCGCATATTTTTGTCGAAGATCTGATAATTGCACATTGCGATCTGTGGCTCGCACTGACTCATCGAAAATGTGAAATTGTTCGACAATATCCAGATTTTCTACAGGCGAAGATTCATCAAAGCGTGACAATTCAGATATGAATTCGTCAAGAGTCTGAAAGCGTTTGTCAATGCGATATGAGAACGCGCGGTCAAAAAACCAGACAAGGCGCTCGCCCAGCTCCACTGTTTTTGCTGAATCAAGAAGTAAACGTTCGTGTCTTTGATGTGGAGCAAGTTCTTGGGCATTGCGAAGCACTATTGGTGGTCTGCCGGTCAAGCAACTGAAGAAGATGCCAGCTAATGCAGTAATGTCCGATCTGAGGTCACGGTGTCCACCTTCCAAGTCTTGGCATTCGGGCAGAATGATGAATTCATTCCAGAACATCTCGCCTTCTCGAGTGAGAATCATCGTCTGCCTTGAGTCAAATGCGATCCCAAAGTCCAAAACATAGGGTGATCTGATATCTCCGTTCTGAAGAATGATGTTTGACGGCTTCAGATCTCGGTGCCCGATTTTATGCTGATGGCATAGTTTGATAGTCTTAGCTATCCCACGTGTCACGACTACGGCCTTGGCTGGTGTAACTGGAGCGCTAGTCCTGAGCCATTCGTCAAATCGAACGCCCTTGATAAACTCCATGAGCAAGAAAGGCTCAGCTTCGTCGTGTTTCAGAAAGGAGTCGTAGACAGCTGGAACACTAGCGCCAAGATTGTGAAGCTTCGAGAGAGTCTCTGCTTCTTGCTGAAGCCGTTGACGAGCTTGGCGATCTTCTCGCCATCTCGTCACGATGCGCTTTAACACCGCTCGTCGTTCAGAGTCTGTCTTGTGGCGTAGCTCAGTTATGATCCCTTGCCCACCTTGAGCGATCTCCTGGTGTTCTTTCCAATCTTCTTGCCAAGGATTAACATTATCCTTCATCTCTATAACCTGCCATCTTGGTAAATAAAAATTGTTGTGAGTAATTTAGTTTACCACAAATAGAATGTAAAACTTTCGTATGGTTGGCTCTTTGCTTTTCTCGCCAGCTTTTTCATCAGAAACCATCCACAAGCCGTATATTATCAAATATGAGACTGTTTGTCACGGATTATTTGCGAAAAGGGCATAAGAGCATCCCGTGAGATAGATGGTAACTGCTTTATCTCACGTGATAAAGGCGGCCAAAAAAAGTGCATTTTTGGTCATTTTTTTGTTGACCTTGTTTGTATTTATCTTAAAATACCCGCATGTTTGCTAAAAGGCTAACATAAACCGTCAGCAGGCGCAGATGACATTTCATTTTGCATGTCGTAAGTGGCTAAGCCACAAGGACTTCAGGGCCAGCAGGCCCAGATTCGTAAATAGCCAATAGTCAATATCGAAGATCCGCCGTCTTTTGGCGGAGTCAATAGTCAATCAGGTGAAATAACCACTCATGAGCATCGAGAATCCAACTTTAGCTCACTTTAGGCACTTTAGCTCACTCTTCACTCCCTCGCCCCTCTACATCTGTCGAGAATCCTCTACAAATCAGCTACTTTTTATGCAAAACAAACCCAATGTCAAGGACGCTCAAATTAACGTAAACTCTTATATGAAAAGTATATATGAAAAATTGGACACTTGGCTAAGTGGAAAAAACAAAGCCAATTCAAACCCAAACAAACCCAATTCCCGAAAAGCCAAAATGAACGTAAACTTAACTTTAACAAAGGATTACAGAAAAAAAGATGATTTTATAGTCCGAATAAACAAACCCAATTTCCGAAATGGCCAAAATGAACGTAAACTTAACTTTACAAAAGGATTACACAAAAAACGATTGTTTAGCATCCCAAAAAACAAACCCAATTCAAACCCAATTTTGTCCGCCGTAGGCGGATTCCAAAATGAACCCAAAATCGCTTTCCGGAAAATCCGGCCACACCCACTCAGAGAGGATATTTGCAAAAAATTTGAATCTTGGTACTATAGTGCAATAAGAACAAGTTTCAGACCACGTTATGTTTCGGTCTCAGCGAATCTTACGTAGGAGAGTACTATGAAAAAAGAATGCTCAACAACCGGAAGAAACTTTTTGAAGAGAATTGCTGCTGCAGAAAGACTCACAACATTATTACTCATATTCGGCCTGACGTGTATTTCGCTCTCAGGTACGGCCTTCGCTGCGGATGCAGACTGGGAAGACCTTTTTGACGGCAAAACTCTCAACGGCTGGGTACAACGCAACGGCAAGGCAAAGTACACTATCGAAGATGGAATGATTGTAGGAACCACTGTTCTCAATACGCCCAACAGCTTCCTCTGCACCGAGAAGATGTACACCGATTTCATTCTGGAGCTGGAGTTCCTTGTCGAACCGGGGATGAATTCCGGCATTCAGATTCGCAGCAACAGCTTCGAGCACTACAGAAACTACCGCGTGCACGGCTATCAGGTCGAGATCGACACCTCCTCCCGGGCCTGGAGCGGCGGCATCTATGACGAGGCCCGCCGGGGCTGGCTCTATCCGCTCAAAGGTAAAGCCAAAGCGCAAAAAGCCTTCAAGCCCCCGCTTGTTGCTGGCGGGGGCAAGCAGAATCAATGGAATCACTATCGCATCGAGGCCATTGGCGATAGGATACGAACCTGGGTTAACAGTGTGCCCGCCGCCGACCTGAAAGACGATATGACCTCCACCGGCTTTATCGCCTTACAGGTCCACGGTTCCAAAGTTGCAGATAAAAAAATCAAATGGCGCAATATCCGCATCCAGGACATCAGTCGAGCAAATAAGAGAATTTTGAAGGCCTTGATAGTTGACGGCCAGAACAACCACGATTGGAAGGGCACCACGCCCGTTCTCAAGAGCTTACTGGAAGAAACAGGCCTGTTTGCTGTGGACGTGGCGACCACGCCCGCCGAAAAGCAGCCGATGGATTCATTCAGGCCGAATTTTGCAAAGTACGATGTTATTGTCTCGAACTATACCGGCGCGGACTGGCCCAAGCAAACCCAAAACGCACTGGTTGAGTATATGAAAAACGGCGGTGGTCTGGTTATCTACCACGCCGCAAACAACGCATTTCCAGAGTGGAAGGAGTGGAACGAGATGATAGCGCTCGGGGGATGGGGCGGCCGGGACGAGAAGTCCGGGCCGATGGTTCGTTACCGAGACGGCAAAATCGTTCTCGATAACTCTCCCGGTCGCGGCGGGACCCACGGGCCGCAGCACGAATTCCAGGTTGTGATTCGAGACCGTTTACACGCCGTCACGGCAGGGCTTCCCGAAAAATGGATGCATGTAAAGGACGAGCTCTACAGTAAACTCCGGGGCCCCGCGAAGAATATGAAAGTTCTTGCGACCGCCTACGCTGACCCGGCAAAGAAAGGCACCGGCGAGCACGAACCAGCCCTGTTTACTGTGCGGTACGGCAAAGGAAGAGTTTTCCATACGGTCCTCGGTCACGGCCCTGAACAGTTACGCTGTGTCGGATTTATCGTTACATTCCTGCGTGGTAGTGAGTGGGCCGCCACCGGACGAGTTACACAGATGGAAGTTCCCGCGGACTTCCCTACTGCCGATGAGGTTAGCCTCCGCGAGAGCCTCTCGACCGACTAAGATACCATCGAAGATTACGACTCCTGCCGAGACATAGCTCTGGCACCGCTGGTCGGCAAGTCTCGTCAGACCTTTTTATTCGGAGCATTATGGGCCAGCTCAGGCCCTGAAAAGGGATAGCGTCTAATCCGGCTATTCGATTAGCCGGTGTTGCACTGGCTTCCCGCCCGTACGTGTTTAGCCAAGTGTGGCTTAAATGGCCATCTCCAAGCTTGGACTGGGCTTTGCTGGAGTCCTGCGCTTGAGGCTGCCACACATTCTTTAATAATTTTATTGGGTGGCATCCTCATCCCGATGTCGTTTATCGGGATGGGGATGGTTTTTCCCTGGCTAAACATATACTCCCGCCCGTGAAAAAACGGCCAAGATGGCCTTGCCACCAAGCTTAGAATTCCAAACGAGACAAGTAACTACACCTGTTCGGGCACAACGAAAGGTTTTCTGTAGCTGCGGGAAAGATGCTCATTGGCTCGGTCGCTGAATTCGCCTACGAAATTTTCCTTGTCGGAATCCATTGTCAGCCAGGGGCCAAGAATCCGGGGCGTCTTTTGTACGTCCACAACATTAAGCAACAGGTGTTCCTGAAAACGCTCGAACGCATCCAGCAATTCTTTATTTGATTTGGTCGATTGCACTATTTCATCGCGTGAGGCCGCCTGGCCGAGCCTGTAGGAAATATTACCCATGTGACACAGGGTAGTAGAAAGATGTCCTTCGATGATATCGGCGTTAAGGTCGCTGACTTTGCGGCTGCGCACAGCCTTGATGAAATTCTCGTGGTGACTGCCGCCCCCCGTGACTTTAAACTGCTTGAGCTTGTTGCCGTCATAATCGTAAGCCCAGCCGCCGGCATAGTAACCGCCCTCACATTCAATAACCACCATAGTGCGAATGTTTCGGTAGGTGGCGTCCATGGCCGAATCCCCTTTCTTTCGCGGCAGGTTACGCATCTCAAAGACGATTGGGGCTGGCTTGTAGTCAAAGAAGGCTACCTGAGTGTTGGGTGTCTGCCTGTCGTCGTCCCAGAGGAACTTGCCGCCAAAGCTAATCACCCGCGGGGCCAAGGTGGAATAGCCCAGCGCCCATCGGCACACGTCGATGCAATGAATGCCATTATTACCCAGGTCTCCATTGCCGTAAGGCCACTGCCAGTGCCAGTCGTAGTGCAGGTTCTTGCGCATCAAGGGCGCCATAGGTGCCGGTCCCATCCACAGGTCATAATTTACGTTTTCGGGAATGGGCTGAGGGCCATCGACCTTGCCGATAGGGCCGCGCGGGCTAAAGTAGTAGCAGCGTGCCCTTAGAATCTTTCCGATCTGGCCCTGCCGGATGTACTCAAACGCCTGCATAAGCCCCTCGTCGGAGCGACGCTGGGTGCCTGTCTGCACAATTCGGTTGTATTTCCGGGCCGCTTCGACCGTCTTGCGGCCTTCCCGGATATTATGCGAGACCGGCTTTTCGACATACACGTCCTTGCCGGCCTGGCAGGCCCAGACCGTAACAAGTGAATGCCAGTGGTTGGGTGTGGCTGTAATAATAGCGTCGATATTTTTGTCGTCCAGCAGCTTGCGATAGTCAACGTAAGTATCAACCTTTTCATTGCGTTCTTTGAGCTTCTTGACTTCCCGGTCGATAAAATCTCGATCTACATCGCACAGCGCCACTACTCGGACGCCGGGGATTTTGCTAAACCATTTGATATGATTGCTCCCCTGGCTGCGAAAACCCACCACGGCAACGCGAACATCATCATTGGCACCAAGTACACGCCCATAAGGCGCAAAAGTCATGGCGATACCCCCGGCCAATGAACGTTTCATGAAAGTACGACGTGTAAGACGTTTCATAATTGTTGT
Organism: Phycisphaerae bacterium; assembly: GCA_041862635.1. Lineage (GTDB taxonomy): Bacteria > Planctomycetota > Phycisphaerae > Sedimentisphaerales > Anaerobacaceae > NIOZ-UU13. The sequence continues at coordinate 9,299 of JBGVTO010000072.1, forward strand.
CTCCTTATTTGATATTTTCGTTTGCAAACATCGCCAGATTTGGCAGGTTAATATATCAAATCTGCCTCGAAAATGCAACTATTTTCGTCATCTCCTCGTAACTGCCATAAAGAATACCCGGGCGCCCAGAAACGGGCGACTTGCGATTGAATCACACAAAAGTAGGTAGGGTGTGCACTGCACACCACCAAAGAAAAGGTGGGCGGTGCCCACCCTACCATGTCCGATTATATCAGCGAAAGGAGATAATAGATTATGCTGGCTACCGTAACACCGATCGAGACAAGCATAGCGATGTTCCACACTACTGCTTTTATGCCCCTCGGCTTGTCTTCGCCGAGATACCTTTTGCTGTTGTTGAGGATGAAAAAGGCAATGAAGGCAATGGGCAGCATCAGGCCGCAGATCGCTGAAGTGGGAATTGCAATCCAGGGCCCTATATATTTCCAAAGGACTACACCAACTACACTTGGTGCAGGTAGCAGGCAGGCCAGCCGGTAACGCCAGCCGCCTGGCTCCACACCGAATACCTCACAGACGGCAAAGCCGCTAATAATCATGTGCATAGTAATCGAGCTCAGTGCCATTCCCAGTATTCCTAAGCCAAAAACTATTCGCGAAAAGAACATACTTAAGCCCGCAGACTCAAGCATGGCCGCTGCGGTGATAGGTGAGAGTTTCGTTGAGCCCGCAGCAAATTGCGCAGGATCATAAATGGTGCAGCCGGTTGCAATGACCATAAGAGACGTTGCAATACAAAACGGCAGCAGCATGCCCGTAATTAAATCGAATCTGGATAAGCCTCGATGTTCCTTGCCCCAGCCGCGTGCCAGCAGTGTATAAGGAAAAAGAAACGTGGCGTTTATCCCGGTAGCCGCGCTAAATGCCGCCATTACAATAGAAACTCCACGCACATCCGTCGGAATATGCAGTGGTAAGAATCCTTTGAATAGTTTTCCCCACTGCACATCCCCTTCTATTGCTCGGCGCACTATTACAATCGTGAAAGCGAGGATAATCATCCAGACAAGACCTTTCAATATGCGTTCGTATAGCCTGATACCTTTATGTCCGCTGCTGTATGTCCAGACAACGGCGGTCGATATAGTCAGGACAACCAGACCAATTCCAATTAATAGCGCAGTCTGCGCCGCGGATGACGACGGCCCCCAGCCCGTCACGGCCTTAATCATATCGTCGGTCATGCCGGCAGCCAGTGCGTATTGAGGCAAATGCCAGATTATTGTTGCCAACAGCGCCCCAATTGCCCAGCTCCAGGCAACGACAGGATGGATGTAACGCTTCATTGCGTAAAACGGCCGGACCCCGGTGGATAAGGTTTGATACGACATAGCTGCAAACAGAATAATGCCCAGCGCCATTGCCAGGGGCTGGACCCAAAGCAATTTATACTGAAGGACGGCACCGGCAAAAAGAGAGGCCATGGCACTTCCACTGCCGAGCACCAGGGCGCTTTGAAGCCAGCCGGGGCCGGTCCTGGAAAAATACCCCCGCCACCGCTGCACAAAACTTTTGCCTTCGAGCTTTGCCAGAGCAGCCTTTTCTTCGGCAAGAACCTCCGGGGCCGATGCGGTAAACATCGGCAATCCCCTCGCTAAATCGTTCCTGTCGGAAATTCGGTCTTGTCGGTCATTCACTAAAATATATCCTCTCACCCGTCAAAGACGGGACGGGGCTCGTTTTATGAGCCCCCTTAGAGACCAGAAGTAAAAAGTCTCTAACGGGGTGAGCCGGCCGGAAAACTCAATTTGTCCAGAGGATTCGTTCCGTGTTTCCTTTCATCCTCATCGCTATAGCCGTCGTTATCATCATCATCATCAGCATTGTCACCTATGCCGTCACCATCGGTATCCCGCCATTCTTTTGGGTCCAACGGGAAAGCGTCCCACGGGATGGTCTTTGCCCGGTCAAAACCGTCACCATCGTAGTCCAGCTCCTC
>JBGVTO010000073.1:0-3312 GCA_041862635.1 Phycisphaerae bacterium
AAACACGAAACTCGTGAACTTTTACGCCGCTCAGGAGAGAGAATGTTTACGCGAATTGCTCAGGGTGGCTCAAAGCAAGAGGTGGTGAGCAAGTGAGGCAAAAGCACGAAGCACAAATGAGGTGAGTAGTGAGTGGTTAATTGGTGAGTGGTTGATTGGTTAGGTGGTCAAGTCCGCCAAAAGACGGCGGATCTTCGATGGTTAATTGGTTAATTGTTTAGGTCCGCCAAAAGACGGCGGATCTTCGATGGTTAATTGGTAAAGTGGTCGATGGGAGATATTTCGATTGGGTCCTTGGGTAAGCGGTTGAGGACGGCGGAGCGGTAGGCATTTTTTCCGATTCTTAAGCCTTTAAGGCTGTCGTATCTTGTTTGAATCCTTGCGTTCAAAGAAATTATGCGATTTTCAGGAGAAGGATGCGAGGAAAGAAATTCGACGGGTCTAACGTTGTCCTGGTCCTCCAGCATCTGCATAAGCTCAACCGCACCGTAGGGATTGTATCCGGCCACGACCATATAGTCCATGCCGGCCACATCAGCCATCCTTTCCTGCTCTCTGCTGTATTTAAGGCCAATAAGCTGCAAAGCCAGTCCAGCTGCCCTTGCAGCGTCCTGGGGAATCTTGGCACCGGCAGCAGTCGCACCAAGAAATAGAAAACTCAGGCCCATTTGTCTGCTTATCGCTGCAGAGCTGTGTCGTGCAGTAACGTGGACTATTTCGTGCGCCAAGAGGGCGGCCAGCTGGGCTTCAGTGGTCAATTTTTCAAGCATACCTTTGGTGACAAAGATATGCCCTCCCGGCAAAGCAATGGCATTTACCATTTTATGTTCGACAGCGGTGAAGTGATATTCCCAGTTAGGCCTGTGGCTGATGCGGGCGATTTTTTGGCCGACACTGTCAATATAGTTTTGCAAGGCCGGATTGTCGATTCTGCCGTCTAATTGCTTTTCAATCTCAGGGGCGTAGTTGCGGCCTATCTCGATATCCTGGTTTTCCGAAATAAACATCAGCTCCTCTTCGCCGGTTATCGGATTGACGGCACAGCCGGTACAGAAGCAAAGGGCAAGGTTTAATATTAAAAGTCTGAGCTTTCCGGTCATAATAATATCCATAATTATTAAAAGTTATGTTTGAAAATCTTGATAGTATCTATTATAAGTTTATTTTTTCTATATGGTAGTGAAAACTATGACTGAGCAAAAATGCTGCCAGGACTGTGGAGAAAAGCACGACTGCCAGAGGATTTACGAGCAGTTGGGGGATGTTGAAGGCCCTTCGGTTGTAGTTAAGGTTATTTTTGCTTTTTTGCTGCCGTTGGTGGTTTTTATTGTCTCATTAGCAGCATTTCAAGAAATCTTTTCCAAAGCAATAGAAAGCCAACGTGCGCAGACAGCCTTTAGCTTTTTGTTGGCTCTGGTGGCGACTTTTATTTGTATATTGATTATAAGAGTGGTAAGAAAACGAATTAGTGGATTAGAGAATTAGGGTATCAGGATATCAGGACATCAGGGTATCAGGGTATCAGGAAATCAGGGTGCAGGATATCAGAGTATCAGGGTATCAGGAGAACAGGAGAACAGGATATCAGATAATAGAACAGAGGGCGGAGGGCAGAAGACGGATGAGAAATGATGGACGAAAGAATATCGAGTTCCGAATCTCGACTAATACTTTCGAGACAAGCAAGAAATATCGGATGTTGAACAATATATATGAAATATGTTAGTGCGAAAGGTAGATTTTCTTTTCCCGGCGGGACACATCCGCCGGAGAAAAAGGAGCTTACCCGTGACAAAGAGATAGAGCGGGGTCCAGCCGTGACAGAAGTTGCGGTGATGCTTAGCCAGCATATTGGTGCAGTTTGCCAGCCGCTGATTAGAAAAGGAGATGCTGTCCAGGCGGGGCAGAAAATCGGCGATTGCGACGCATTTGTTTCGGCGCCGGTCCATTCGCCTATCACAGGCAAAGTAAAAGAAATCGCCCTGCGTTCTCATGCGGTCCTTGGTCGAAGCCTAGCAATAGTAATAGGTGCATTTCCCTACAGTCCGACAAAGTGGTCGTCCTTCAGGTTAAAAGATGATTTCGATGAGAACAACTACTCGGCGGGACAGATATGCGAAGCTGTGCGTGAGGCTGGTATCGTCGGTATGGGCGGAGCGGGGTTCCCGACGAGGGTCAAGATAGAACCAAATCCTCGATTGCCGAAAGAGACGCTGATTATCAATGGCTGTGAGTGTGAGCCTTATATCACCTGTGATTATCGTATTATGCTTGAGCTGACCGACAAAATCATTGCGGGTGTCAAGCTTGCGCGAAGGGCGTCCGGCTGTTCACGGACCATTATCGCTATCGAAGATAATAAGCCCGGAGCGATAGAGGCGATGAATCAGGCATTGAAGAGGTTCAAAAACAGCGAGGGTATCAAAGTTGTTCCGGTCAAAACAAAATATCCACAGGGCGGCGAAAGGCAGCTTATCAAGGCGGTTCTAAAGAAAAATGTCCCTACAGGGGGTATTCCACCGATGATAGGTGTGGTGGTGCTTAACGTTGCGACAGTTGCGGCGATAGCCGAGGCGGTAATTTCGAATTTGCCGCTGACGCACAGGATTGTAACCGTAACGGGAGAGGCAATCGCCAAGCCCGGCAATTACAATTTTCCGATAGGGATGTCAGTTGAAAACATTATTGAATTTTGTGGGGGAGTTACTCAAAAGTCCGCAAAGGTAATCCTCGGCGGACCAATGATGGGGATAGCGATTGCGGATTTGAAGACGCCCATTACGAAAACGACCAATGCGATAACAGTATTAACAAAAGAACAAATAGGCAGAGCAAAATTCGCAAGACGCCAAACGGCTTGTATTCGCTGCGGCAGGTGTCTGCAGGTCTGCCCTGAGAATTTGAACCCGACGAAAATCGCCCATGCCGTGAAATATAATCTCTTGGATGCGGCGGAAAGATATTATATGAGTGCGTGTATGGAGTGCGGCTGTTGCAGCTATGTATGCCCGGCTAATATAGAGGTGACAGGGTATATCAAGACAGGTAAAATTTTTCTTGCCAGGCAAAAGAAGAAAGTTTCGGGATAATTAACGTGAAGCGTATCTCGTGAAGCGAGATGCATAATAAAAGATTTTATTCTATCAAAAGCACGAAGCACGAAATTCGAAATCCGAAACAAATAAAAATGAGCAAAATACAAAATCCAAAACAAATTGAACAACGTTTCGCACATTCGGAATTCGGATTTATACGAGATGTGAGATAGGAGAAGATGCTTAAAGATATAAGAGTATCTTGTTCGCCGCATAT
>JBGVTO010000074.1:0-2822 GCA_041862635.1 Phycisphaerae bacterium
TCCGTCTTCTTCTTTAGCTCCGGCCATTTCGTCCACATCTCTTTATCACACGATGGAAAATCATCACAGTGCGCACAGGTCGGCAGGCCTCTTGCTATGGCACACTTTTTCGCATCGCAGTTGAAAAGCGCATTCTCCGACTTACACCCGTCACAATAAAGCTTTTCCACATTCATTTTCCATTGCTTTGCCACCTTGGCCCTTAGCTCATCGTCGTTGTTCTTCGTTGCAATATAGACATCGCACTTGTCACATTCAAGACAGCAATAAGCCACCATAGCAAATTCATCGCCGCCTAACTTTTCCTCTCCTCCCCCCGTACACCGCGGACAGCATGAAAGGCCCGCCTGGCCTAAAGCAAATCCAATCCCCGCGCAGGCCCCTAATCTCAGAAAGCCCCTCCTGTTATGCTCGGAACATTCAACATTCACCTGTGAACATTTCTCGCTTTCCATAATGGCATCCCTTTCTATATGTGTATTGAACAAAACGGCCTGACACGCCCCACTATCTCACGAGGCCTCACCGCTCTCAAATCCGACAGGCGAAGCAGACCATTGCGCAATGCCGATAATCCTTCCGAAACCTGCTCGCAGTTGATTACCGCAATTCTCGCTCCAGTTTATCCTTCCTGTTCCAAAGCGTCCAGGCTTTTTCTCTTGCGTAAAATGAGATAAGCTGGACTTGTCGGCAAAAGATGTTGACAGCGGTCTCCAATTTGTATTAAATTGTATTGAAACTGACAGTTCAACGTTAAGCAAGGGTGAGGCAAGAAAATGAAAAAATTATGGGTAAATGTTATTCCATACAGTAAGGAAATAGCCATAGCTGCGCTGGAAAGCGGAGCTGAGGCGCTTGTTCTTCCTGATGGCCAAAGCGAAACTGTCCGCCAATTCGGCAAAATCAAAACCGTCGAGAAAAACGGCGACATCAGGCCCGGCGTGGACGTCGAGTTCATCGATATAGCCGGCAAAGAAGACGAAGACAAAGCCGCAGCGGTGCCTGCGGGAAAAATTGTTGTCCTTAGAATGCTCGACTGGACGATTATACCGATAGAGAACTTGTTAGCCCGGCGGGGTAAAAATATTATGGTGCAGGTGGAAAACAACGAGCAGGCAAAACTAATGGTAGAGATACTCGAAAAAGGCGTTGACGGCGTCCTCTTAAATACCACCGACGTAAATGAGATAAAGAGATGCGCCGAAATCATTCACAGCGTAAGTGAAAAAGTCGCCCTTATAACAGCCACTATCACGGGCATCAAACAATTAGGCATGGGCGACAGGGCCTGTCTCGATACCTGCACACAGATGACTCTGGGCGAAGGGATGCTCGTCGGCAATACTGCTGCCGGTTTCTTTCTGGTACATTCCGAATCCATCGACAATCCTTACGTGGCATCTCGACCGTTCCGCGTAAACGCCGGAGCCGTGCACGCATACACCTTAGCGCCGGGCGGTAAAACGAAATACTTAGCTGACTTAAAGGCCGGCGATGAAGTGCTGCTTGTGGATTTCCAGGGCAGAAGTCAAACCGCTTATCTGGGCAGAAACAAAATCGAAAAAAGGCCCGTGATGCTCATCGAGGCCGATGCCGAAGGTCAGCCGATAAGTCTTGTCTTACAGAACGCCGAGACGATTCGACTCGTCAGCCCGGACGGCAAAGCAGCTTCGGTTACAACTTTGAAGCCGGGCGATAAAGTCTTAGGCCATATCGAAAAGACCGGCAGGCACTTCGGCATACAGGTTGATGAGACACTAATTGAAAGGTAAACGTATGGTTTGGCCGGACGATGTTGTCAGTATAATCTTAGCAGCTTTTCTTGGAGCGGCAATAGGCCTGGAAAGAGAGCTTAGTGGCAAGTCCGCCGGGCTACGGACGAATCTCTTAATATGCCTTGGCGCAGCCATCTTTACCATAATCTCCAAACGACTGGCGGGAGTAACCGAAGGCTCGACTACAAGGATAGCTGCCCAGATTGTTACCGGCGTAGGCTTTTTAGGTGCCGGTGCCGTCATCCAGGACAGACGTGGCGTGCATGGCTTGACTACCGCCGCTACCATCTGGCTTGTTGCAAGTATTGGAATGGCCTGTGGGGCCGGTTTTCACGACTTGGCAGCTATATCCACGCTCATTGTAATTGTTGTCCTCGCCGGCCTATCAAAGCTGGCCAGGCCCCTGGCACGCTATATGGAAAAACACCAAAACAAAAGCACTCCCGACGAACAGGATTATGTCGGCCCGGAGCGCAGGCAAGCAGAGGAAAATAAAACCACTTAACAACATTAAGCACTTGCTAACAAAAATGCACAGTCAAGCGCCCTAAGTGCACTATCACTTGCCTCACCCACCCGAATAAAAATATGCTTACTACTCAGTGGGTGTATAACCTGATTTCCCACATGCAGTCATCACGGGATAAAACATTCACCACCAATACATGTTGGTGTATAACCTAATTTCCCCCATACCGCCTTCTGAACATTGTATAAATCCTGATTGCCTGGATTAGAAGATACATCACCATGGCGGCCTGTGCCCTGCCAGTAGTCATAGTCCGCTTTACAAATCTCTAACGTACGCGGGTCTTTCCACTTCCAGTACTCACTATGCCCATCTACGAAAGAAAAGTTTGTCCCGTCACCGTGTCTGGCCGTAATCTGGTCCCACCATCGCTCCTGGTCATACCAAATGGTCCAGCTCGCCGGACTCAATCGGCCCTCATCAAGAAAGACTGCCCTCTGGCCCGGCTTGCGAATCTGCGTCCTGTTTTTAATTATCTGCCCCTCGGCGCCGGGTATCGCGTCATAACCATTCAAAGC
>JBGVTO010000075.1:0-3628 GCA_041862635.1 Phycisphaerae bacterium
ACTCTTTGCAGAGCCTGTCAATCAGGTCAAACGCATCCTCCGGCGGCTCTGACACAATCGTCTCTATTCCCATTTCCCGTGCGAAATCGAAGACCTTTCGGCATTCCGCCTCGTTGTTTGGCAGTCCTACCACGCCGTAGTTTGTCAGTTTTACTCCGGTTTCTCGAAGCTTTTGAAGCATTTCCCTTTTGTTCTCGGCGGACATGTTGTGGTCGGTCCTGACATCCGGTTTTTCCTTGCTCATTTGCTGACCCGGATATACCTCGATATAGCGCATATTTAGCGCCTTGGTCTTGTCAACCGCCTCGAAAAACGTGAAGCGATTGAAGCTGTACGCCTGCATGCCCAATTTCCAGCCTTGAAGGTCATCAGGGCCTGCGTTTGCCTTGGGTGCCCAGCTTAAACACAATACAAGAGCCAGTGCACCAACAATAAGTTTTGCTTTCCTGTTCATTTCTTTTTCTCCTGTAATTAAGACGTTGTTTCCCGGGAAAATAGTATAACTATAATCTCCAACCTTCCCGATATTCACGTTTTAGATACTTTTCAGCCTCAGGCATATTAGTAACTTTGAAGTTGGGCCCGTCCCAGAATAATCTCTGTCCGGCGCGGGCCGCCACGTTGCCCAAAAGGATAGTTTCGCTCAGTGGTCCGGAGTAATCGAAGTTGGCTGACGGCTTCGGGCCGCCCTTACACGCCCTTATCCATTCCTGGTAGTGGTCAATACCCCTGCCTAAAAACGGCTCCGGTGCCTTGAACCCCCTCATCTTCGAATCCGGTATAAGTCTTGGCCCGCCCATATGGGGGGCCATTATGGTGCCCTTTTCGCCGTAGTACAGCCCACCCTGGTCTGGCAGCTTCCGCCCCGGCTCAAGCTCCCTCGGCAAAAAGGGCCTGTTGGCGCCGTCATACCAGGTAACCGTGACCGGCGGCTGTTCGCCCCGTTCAGGAAATTCCCATCGAACGGCTGTTGCTTCGGGATAAGTTTCATCATTAAACTCGGACGGATGTGCCTCCACGCTTATAGGATATTCCAGGTCGAGCGCCCAAAAGGCAGGGTCTATAATATGACAGCCCATATCTCCTAACGTCCCTGTGCCGAAATCCCACCAACGCCGCCAGTCCCCGGGCAGGTAAGCCGAATGGTAGGGCCGCCAGGGAGCCGGACCAAGCCACAGGTCCCAATCGAGCGTTTCCGGTACAGGTTCGCCTTTTTGTGGTCGGGTGCCGCCGCCCCAGTTCTTGTTACTGAAGATTTCCACCTTTCGTACCTTACCAATCAGGCCCGACTTGATAATCTCCACTACAAGCTTGACGGATTCTTCAGCGTGAATCTGGATGCCCATCTGGGTCATTACTTTATACTTCCGGGCCGCCTCGGTAAGCTGACGGACTTCGTAAACATCGTGCGCCAATGGCTTCTGGCAATAGACATGCTTGCCCATCTTGATGGCCATCATAGCTGCAACGGCGTGGATATTGTCCGGCGTTGAGACCGTGACCGCATCGATGTTTTTCTCTTCCTTATCCAGCATTATGCGGAAATCACGGTATTTCTTCGCGTTAGGTACACGTTTAAAGGTGTCGGCAGCATGTTTCCAGTCGACGTCGCATAATGCAATTATGTTTTCGGAACTCATCTCTCTGACATCGCTGCCGCCCATACCGCCGACACCGATACAGGCCACGTTCAGCTTCTCGCTCGGCGATATATAGCGACGACCTCCAAGCACGTGCCTGGGAATGAAAGTAAAGGCCGTTGCTGCCGCCGCTGCACCCATAAATTCACGTCTTGAGAGTTTACTATTTTGTTCTTTTCTCAGGTTTTTCCTGTTTTTCATAACAATATTCCTCTTGTATCAAGGTTATATCCGAAAGACTACTTTTGTTCTACACTCGAAGTATTCTCTAAAATGATTTCATGTGCCCCTATATCGTAGGCTTTGCCCTGCGGAATTGTATTTCCAAAAAAGTCCCTGTTTCCGGGGTCAATGCCAAATAGAGACTTGAGGTCTAATCCGGCATCAATCAATGGGGAATCTTTCTGCAAGCGATAGGCTGTTAAGGTATGAAGCTTAGTTGGGTCTCCGATAGTAACGCTTTTTCCCATATCCATTAGCATGGGATCAACAATCCAGCCAAGAGGTTTTCCATTCAGCATTTCCTGGCCGGTGGCTTTTCGCCAGTCTTCTAAGCTTTTATATCCTGCAATGTCATATTTGCCATCAACCGCCCAGTAGGCATTTCCGACAAATGTCGCCATTGATTTGTCTGGACTTCCTACCAGTAATTTTTGATTATTGGCTGTAATAAACAGGTTATTACAAACCTTCGTGTTATGGATTCCTTCTTTTACCGAAAAGGCTATGGCTGGACCACTCGAACTGTAGACTGTGTTGCCGTAAATTTGGGTATTATGGATTGGGTCTTCTTTGGGACTGGCCGTCCAAAGATTGATCGCGCCGTAACGCCATTTTTGAGAGTCGTTCACACTTATGTTATAGCGAAAAATATTATTATTGTATGTGTGCGCATTCTTACCTGAACAAATAAGGTAGCCTGGTCCGTCGTTATCATGGCTATAGTTATATTGCATGATGGAATTGGATGTCCCGAGATCGAAATCAAAGCCCCCGCCATCATAGCGCCCACCTGTTCGGTTATGATGCGATTCACAATACTGGATGACGACATTGTTAGATGCCCACGTCCAGATGCCGACTGGGCCCCCCGATCTTGAAGGACAAGCGTAACCATTATTGTAAGCCTCACAATATTCGATTACGCCAACATCCACATCTCCAATCAGAATACCATTGCCGGAATGACTTTCAAGATATTCAGGATCTCCCGGATTGTCATATGCCTTGCAATAGCCAACATACACATTGCTATGGGCGTAGTTGTCGGGATCGTCCGGGTAGCAGCCCATAATCTCAATACCCGCGCGTTTATTTTGATAGGTGACACAATTTGTAATTCGGACTTCCTTGTAACCGCTTTTACTCCCGTCTTCCGCCCATTCTCCCACATAGATCCCCCATCCGCCGAAACCGGCGGCTTCTATGTTGCGCACCCTGATGTAATGCAGTTTCTCGTTGTTGGGCAATACGTTGATAATTCTGATGCCACTGCCATCATTGGTTCTGTTATCATCGCCTGTCACGATGAGATTTTCCACTACAATACAACCGGCATTTAACACATGGACTCCAGAGCCGTTTCCTGCCTTGATTGTAGGTCGTCCGGAACCATAGGAGCCAATAACAACTGGCTGTTTCGGTGTTCCGGCATCCTCGGCGGTTAGTAGCAGATTACCTGGGTAATCGTGGCCTCCTTCAAAAAGCACTTTATCCCCCGGGTTCAAATCTACGGCATTTACTTTATCAATCGTTCGCCATGCGGTTTGAGGAGTGGTGCCTGAATGGCTATCATTGCCGGAAGTGCTTACGTAGTATGCTACCGCCAGAGTTTTCTGACAAGCAATTATGATAAACCACGATGAGAAAATAAAAAGAAGGTTTTTGGTTTTCATTGTTCTGTACCAGACTTTGCTTAGGCATTGAAGTAACTACAATGTCCATCCCTCGCGATATTCTCGGCGGAGGAACTTATTTGCCTCCGGCAT
>JBGVTO010000076.1:0-7615 GCA_041862635.1 Phycisphaerae bacterium
AATATGCGTTCGTACAGCCTGATACCTTTATGTCCGCTGCTGTATGTCCAGACGACGGCGGTCGATACAGTCAAGACAGCCAGACCGATTCCAATTAATAGTGCTGTCTGCGCCGCGGATGACGACGGCCCCCAGCCCGTTACAGCCTTAATCATATCTTCGGTCATGCCGGCTGCCAGTGCGTATTGGGGCAAATGCCAAATTATCGTTGCCAATAGCGCCCCAATTGCCCAGCTCCATGCAACAGCAGGATGGATGTAACGCTTCATTGCATAAAATGGCCGGACCCCGGTGGATAAGGTTTGATACGACATGGCTGCAAACAGAATAATGCCAAGCGCCATTGCCAGAGGCTGGACCCAAAGCAATTTATACTGAAGGGAAGCACCGGCAAAAAGAGAGGCCATGGCACTTCCACTGCCGAGCACGAGGGCGCTTTGAAGCCAGCCGGGGCCGGTTTTGGAAAAATACCCTCGCCACCGCCGCAGAAAACCTTTACCTTCAAGCTTTGCCAGAGCAGCCTTTTCTTTAGCAAGAACCTCCGGAGCCGATGCGGTAAACATCGGCAATCCCTTAACTAAATCGTTCTTGTCAGAAATTCGGTCTTGTCGGGGCTTCATTAAAATATATCCTCTCGCCCCGCACCAAAATTAGCACCGTCGTGAAACCGAGAAACGAGGAACGACAGGTCGCTCACGAAGGGAATTTTGGTGCGGGGCTCGTTTTATTAGCCAACTGGAAAACTCAAGCTGTCCAGAGGATTCGTTCCGTGTGTCCTTTCATCCTCATCAGTAAAACCATCGTTATCGTCATCAGTGTCGGCGTTATCGCCTATGCCATCGCCATCCGTGTCCTGCCATTCTTTAGCGTCCAATGGGAATACGTCCCAGGGGACAGACTTTGCTCTGTTCACACCGTCACCATCAAAGTCTAACTCCTGGCAATCGGCAATGTTATTTTTATTCTCGTCATCTCCGATGCCATCTCCATCGTCATCGGCATCAAGGTTATCGCCAATCCAATCCATATCTTTATCTTCCCACTCTTGCGGTTCGAGGGGGAAGGCATCCATCTGGTCGGGCACGCCATCCTGGTCATCATCGTCGTCAAGATTGTTGGGCTTTCCGTCCTTGTCAATATCCGGCGGTCCGTCCGGCGTGATAAGAAGAGCAAGGTCCACTGTAAATTCCGGGACATCAAGAGTATTTTTTCCAGCTGAGACGTTAATCGTTTTGAGAATCGCAGCGTTTTCAGGCGAGTACCAGTATCCTGTTGCACTTTTCGGCACGTCCAGAGTAATAGTCATACCTTTCACAGGATTGATATGGTCGCTGAAGTGATACAGATAAACGCCGGCTCTTTCCTTTGAGGCAAGGCCATAGGCCCGAACAGCCTCCGGACGTGAGACCTTCAGTTCGACCATACGAATGTCCCTGTCGAGGCGATAGGCGAAATCCTGCATTGCCCGTACATATTCTCGTTCCTTTGGGCCCAGCCAGATATTCATATAATGGCCGTCCCGGGCGTAGCTGGTATTCCAGAAGACAAAGGCAATCTCGTTGAAAAATGCCGTCCAATTTCGAATTCGCATCCGCAGAGCTGAGCCCTCGTCCCACACACCACCGACGCCCGGAGGCCGCGGCTTTCGCCCGTCAACACGATTGCCCTGCTCACCGACAACCACGGGCTTATTATATTTCTTCCAATGCTCTGCTCTCGAAGCTGTCACCATATCGGATTCAAGCTCATTTTCCCTTTGATACCAATGTGGGGCGTTAATTTCGATACCGGCAAGCTCAGGCCTTTCCCAGCTTGTGGTGACAGGATGCCGGTATGGGTCAAGTGACTTTAGATAGGGAACCATGATTTCATACCACTGGTCATCGGCCTTTTGCTCGTTGAGAAATTCCCAGAAATCCACATACGCTCCCCATCGGTCAATGCTGTATTTTATGAATCTTTTAACTTTTGACATTTTTACTTCGTCGAACGGCTGGTCATTGAATGCCTCTCGAAAGCCAAAGATTCCGTAAAAGATACGGAAGCCATACTTGCGAGCGCACCGCAGAAGCTCATCCGTCATAATAGCTTCCTGGATAAGGTAGTGGTCAAGGTCGCGGTCGAGCGGGTACGAGCAGTTCTGCTGCGAGAAGCGATACAGATTGAATCCGCATTGTGAGAAATACCGGAAATATACATCGGCGTTTTGCGGGTTGCAGGATGGCCCACGCACAAACATAGGCCCGGCAGGCAGCGGCTGCGGGTCCTTCAGGTCTGTCCGGAAAGGTCCCTCCATCGAGCATTGGTCTAAAACCGAGCCGGTAGCTGAATTGTCTCCCCAGCAATCCTGAAGACCAATAGGAAAGTATGGACTTCCATCGTCAAACACAAATCGAAACGGATTCGTTGGATGTCGCCGGACAAACCCGGGATTCGGTTTTCGTCCTTTCACCCCGTTAGAAGCTGCCGACTTACTTCTAACGGGGTTCACGCAGGTAAAGGTGCCTTCACCAACCGCCTCTTGGCCTTTCAAATTTTTAAATACAAAATTGTATTTCCACTGGCCGAGTTCCCGGGGAGCAAATCGCGCCTTCCACAGATCCTGCTTCTCAAAGTCATAAACCACCTGCTGTCTTTGGCCTCTGTCGGTCTGGGTCGTGCGGGTATGAATTCTCGCTTCGGATGAAGAACCGTAATGAAATCCACCGATTCGAATCTGCTTCTTCGAGCCAGAAGTAAAGACAACATCAACAGCGACATCGAAAAAAGGATTAACGTAGTCTTTTTCGTGCCTAAAGGTGATTTCAAAGACTTCGTATTGTGGCACCGTCTTTGTGTTCTGAGTGTACTCTAACTCCAGCACACTATCCGTTGGTTCCTTGACATCAGCAGGCGGCGTGACCCGGCAGGAGCCACAAAGCGAGATTAGAAGCACAATGTCAAACATTAAAATTATTTTTGATACCATTGTCTTGCCCTCTGCTTCAAATTGCCCGATACGTACCTTAACAAAAGTACTGATATTTAAAAATTATAGAAATAATCAAAATGCGAAAGTTAATTAACTTTTGGTTTAATGTTGTCGAAGCTCGTATCGAAACTGGAGGCTTGAAGCTCGAGCTTCGAGTTTCCAGGACGAGCGTCTTTACGAGCATCGACAACCTTAAACGAAAATTAAGCCGTGGTCGGTCCCTTAACATTATCTATTTCATGCCGGTTAAGGACCTAATATATCGGCTTTGTTCTTCGGCAACAACCAAAAACCCTGCTCTAATCCGAAAGAGTCACCTGTGTTTGCGTTACTCCCTTTGCTGTCTGCGACAGCAGACAAGAAGGTGCAGGCAAGAAAGCAGGGACAGTGCAACCGCCCGTATTCGTGTAATCCCCGTCGTTTGCTCCTCAACGAGAAACTACGGCAGTGCGGGCAAAGCACTGAACGGTCCCGTTCTCAAGAGAAACTACGACACGACCTTTGCTGTCGATGGCCAGGCCCCAGGAAACGGCAGGTGACGGCAATCTGTGAGACCAGAGCAGACTTCCGTCCTTCAGATTCAAGGCAATAATCTTTGACTTTTCAGCAACCACCACGGCATTACTGCATACTGCGATAGCAATGCTTTGGCTGCACTCGTGACTCCACAAAGGTTCCTTCCTGATGCCTAACCTCATCCAGTCAACAAGGAATTGGTTCCGCGGATTCGCCATACTTCGGTTCAGGGACTTCCTGTCTATATGGTCGAAGCACAAGATCCGCTTGTTTTTCTGGCTGCTTACCCAGACGACGTCTCGGCCGGAACTCGATGTGAGAAAGACCCTGCTAAAGACAGTAGGGTCAAAGACATCGTACCTCGGGTCGGCATAGAAAGGTTTGCCACAAGAGACGACATGGTCTCCCAGCAAAGAAAGCTCCCAGCCACGCGGGCTGTGCGATAAGAGGACGTTGTTTTGCGTGAGGTTTTGGACCAGGTCGGGGTCGTTAAGGCATTTGCCGTCCTTCGTGTCGTAAATTGCCGGTGAGACAGCGTTGCCTCCGGCCAGATAGAGCTTGCCGTCGTTAAGCAGAAGATGGCCTTGAACGCTTACTCCGGAGCGAGCTTGAGAGTCAAGATGTCCTGATGTGTTGTTCTGCCACTTTATCCTGCCATTCGCCGCATCCAGTGCATAGACGTACGTACCGTCATAGTTAACGATACCGGCCGCCACGTAAGCAATGCCATCTTCGATAACGACACCGCCGGTCGCCGGCCAGGTGGAAAGCAACGCGCCATAGACAGGAATCTTTCGCTCTGCTGGAGCTGCCCGAAAACGCCAGAGCAGCCGTCCCGTCGCTGCTTCAAATGTATAGAGCCATCCGTCGCCAGAACCTACCAAAGCCCGCCCCTTCCAAATAGTTGGCGGAATTCGGACCGCCCCGCCCGTATAGGCCTTCCACCGAAGACTGCCGCTTGCAGCGTCCAGCGCCCGAACAATACCGTCGGGACCACTGATGAATATCAGCCCACCTACTGCAACTGGGGCCGTAGGAGCCGGGGCTGTCGAGGCCGGAGGCGACGGCGGTTCAAAAGACCAGAGCAGCTCATTATTTTCGGAGATAGCTGCTTTTGTTGTGGCGCTGCAGATATTATCCGCCCGAAAGGTTGGCCAGTCAGCCGACGATTCAGGTAGGCTCGCAACATTGGTCACATCGGCAGCCTTCTCAAGATGCTCTGCCTCGGTTGCCCGTGGTGTGAAGTCGAAGCTGCCTGCCGGTCCGAGGCAGGTGACACCGTAGAGCGTAAGTTGACAATCACATACCGATGGCCACCAGTACAACAAGCCGTTCGCGATAGTAACACCATCGTGGCACGGTGGACGCATAGGCGAAACCAGTTGTGGGCTGCTGCCGGCCAGGTCGAAGCGAGTCGAGCCGCCCCGGGCCCGATAGAAAATAGCATCCAGAGTACCTGTCGGTCGAGTGCAGGCTCGGCGGCCCGTCTCAAGCTCCGCCAATACCTCTCCTGTGAGCGGAGCAAACTTCTTGCTGAGACTGCCCTGGTCATTCTGACCGCTAATGGCGTAGAGCCCGTCATCCCTTAAGACCAGCTGGAAATTACCGTAGGGGTCGCTCCATAATACCTCGCCGTTTTTGGTCGAGACGGCAAGAAGCTTGCCGACCTGTGGGCCGGCAAAGTACAATGCATCGTCACTGCATTTCACATAGCAAGTCGTTCGCCAGTTGAAGCTTGCGCCCTGCCGATTCATATAACTGCCGAGGGCATCGAAAAGCTCAGGGGCATTATCGGGGGTTCGGCGCCAGATTGGTTTGCCGGTCCTTGCATCCAGACATACAAGGTACGCCCCGAAGCGAAAGATATAGATACGCCCGTTCTTCATACACATAGCCCGGCTGTCAACCGGCTCGGCCTCGTGATAGCTCCACAGAACCTTTTTCGTTTTCGGCTCGATGGCCAGCATATTGCCGCCGAAGCCCCACGGATGGGTTACATACGCCTTCTCGCTGTCTCTGATGCCGTCAGGCTGATTAAAGCCTTTTGATATTGGGCTCCACGGCCAGCCGTGACTTTCGCGCCGCCAGCGCATGGTGGGGTCTTTTTGCTCCTGCTCTCCGATTAACGCATAGAGAATTCCATCCTCCATACCCAGCCACTTCCAAAACGTTCCACCGGCTACATCTAACGGAGGAATTATCTCATCCTCGAGCTTGCCGGTTGCTGCGTTGATTACTTTACAGGAGCTGTCATCAGCCACATAGAGCGTTGTGGGCGTTGCAATCATCGTGTTGCGATGGACCATTATGCCGGGCGTTATGTCGCGCTGCCAGAGAATCGTACCGTTGTAGCCATTGAACGCAACAAGCTTGTTGAGGAACGGCTCCTCACGTTCCTTGAAGGCCACATGTCCGAATGCCTTGAATACCCGGCCTGCCGAAGCAACTGCCATCTGAGGCACGGGCGCATAGCGAGGCTCGGCCAGGAACTGTGTCAGGTAAGGTGCGGCAATTATACGGTCTCTCGATTGGGGGTTGTTATCGGGGCCGTGATAGGGATGGCTCCAGTCATCTGCTCCTTCGGGAAAAGGCTTAATGAGAACCTTGCGTCCCAGCAAGGCCTTGCCGCCGGGCCGAAGCACTCGAAGCGCCTCCTTTTCAGAGATGCTTGTTGCCTTACCCACAGCGACGACTGCATCGGCTGTGTTGTCGGCCAAATGCAGACGCTTCAACGAATCCTTCTCCACGAAGATACGTGTTCCATAAAGTCCCGCCTTATCAACCGTTCGGCGTGCCATTTCGACGTCCTCTGTCCCCGTTAGCTGAACATAAATGAGCAGCTCGCTTTCGCGCGCAAGCTTTACAGCAAGCTCACACCTCGTGTCACCGAGCAATACGCAAATCCCTCGTGATACGCCGATTTCTTTGAGAATCGAGTTGCTCTGGTCGGCTGCATCAACCAGTGACAGGCAGAACAGTAAGAAAATGATTATCACAAATATTAACCTTTTCATTTTGCTTCCTTTCCTCGAGAGTTTATATTTAAAATCCATCTCGGTATCGAATTGAAATAATCTTTATCAGAATTCCCGAACATCGGACGTATCGGATTTCACGTGTGGTAAAATCACAAGCAGAACAATACCCAGCACGAGCATGGCTATCCCAAGAATCTGTGAAATGGTCAGAATTCCAAGCTCGTACGGATTGTCGTCTCTGATAAATTCCAGAAGAAATCGAGTGAAGCCGTACAGGACAAACATTAGCCCGACCATCGAGCCCGGCTGGCCGAGTAGTTTCGAAGTATTCTCCGAACCGGTCCTCTCCAAGCTCTTGCGCCAAAACACATACAGAATACCACATAACAGCAGAGCATTGGCGGATGAGTAGAGCTGAGAGGGGTGAACGGGAAGGCAACGATACCTGCCTTTTGTCACCTCATATCGCTGCTGCTCTGTCAGCTCCTGCAAGGGCTTCGGATACCATTTGCCGTTTTTGTCATAGAAGCTGAGGTACTCGGCTTGGGGCAGCTTGAGGTGCGGCTCAGGTCTGTTTCTTTTTAGGTCAGGATTAATCTGACTGATGTACACAAACGACCCATAGGGAAAGCGAACACCCCAGGGCAGGTCCGTCGGCTTGCCAAAGCAGTCGGCGTTTAAAAAACACCCTATCCGCCCAATGGCTAGGCCCATCATCAGCCCAATTGCCATTATATCCAGATACCGGCGAACGGGCAATTTATGATGGTGGAGATAGAATAACAAAAAGCCGATAGCCGGGATCACTCCACCCAGGAATTCCAGGCCACCGTGCCACGTAGCAAAAATATTCAGAGGGTCCTCACGAAATTGGTCGAAGTAGTGGACCACGAAGAAGGCCCGTGCGCCCACCACACCGATAATTAGTGAGTAAAGGGCTGCGTTGGTAATCATTGCCGGGTCCAGGCGTGCACGTCGGCTCAATCGTCTCATCATAAAAAGCGCCGCGAGGAACCCGAGCACCATCATGGGACCGAAATTGCTGATTTTCAGGTGGAACAAGGGTATCTCAAACAAACGTTGATACATATTAAAACTTTCGTTAACCTGCTACACTTATCCGTAATTTAATTTCACCAGATGATTTTCG
>JBGVTO010000077.1:0-15469 GCA_041862635.1 Phycisphaerae bacterium
GCTCAGAATATGGGCATCTTGTCTCCTTCGATCCTGTTTAACAGCGTCATGCAGCGCCTGTCCGGTACAGATATTCGAGAATATGACGAGTTTATGGAAGGTGTCAAACGACATTGGCACAAGTACTGCTATAAGGCCATTCTCGTCAAGCACAAAGGAACCTCAAAAACATAGTTTTTTAGTTGCTATTTCTAACGCACAGAATTTACTTGTGCAGAGTCATTCCTGAATTCCGATTATACAGCTACTTATTCTGCTATACATGCTTTGGGCTATCTGCCCTGCACAAGTTAATGTTGCAAATTATCGCAAATGGGAGCTACAATCTTACGGCATAGTCCACCGCTACAGTACTTGTCCATAGTCTTCCCATCGCCAAAGCGCTGTTTATCAAATCTTTAAGAATTTTTCTGCTTACTTTTAGCCATCTGACAATATACAATTTATCAGGTTGTTTTTTCCTTTTTTTGCTCTCACCCAAAACGGAGCGGAAAAAGGAAAAAACAATAGCCCAATCAACTCAAACCTTTGCTACTTTGATATCATACAAACAACCGTCACAAAGCATTCGCCAAAGATGTATCGCTATCCGTTTAGCAAGACCAACTATTGCCTTCTTGCCATTGCCGGTATTACGCAAAAGCCGATTGTATATCTGACGGGCATAAGGATCTTTGCGATGCCATGCCCATGCAGCTTGGATTAGTATTGCCCGCAATTCTCGCCGACCGGTCTTGGTTATTGGTCCATGACGGCAGGTATTGCCGCTCTGGCTGATCCTGGGACAAAAGCCGATATATTTGCTCACCTGCTCAGGCTGGCTGAACCGGGTTATGTTAAACATCTCTGCTCGAAACTCCCAGGCAGTTATATCGCCTACGCCAGGATGAGACTTAAAGACTGCTATAGCCGCACTATGACGTTCGCTGCTGAATACCTGACAAAGTTTGGCTTTGGTTACAGTCATTTTTTGGGAAAGGAACTCATACTCGTCGAGATATTGATCAAGGCTAAACCTCAATTCGGTGCCTATATCCAACTGGCGAAGTTGTTTGAGCACAGTCTTGCTCCAGCCGCCACCGGGCCAGGCAATACCATGCTGCAAAAGAAAACTCTTGATCTGTTGCATAACCCGTTTGCGCTTGGACATGAGCTGGTCACGCAACCTCACCACTTGCCTGTCAGCTTCCTGCTGTTTTGTAGGCACCCCTACAAAACTCAAAAGGCCCTTAGCTGCGTACTCTGCCAACTGCTGACAGTCAAGACGGTCGGTCTTGGCTCCAGAGTCGGTCATACGAGGTGTCTTGCTGGCCGCTACCACTTCGGCAGGAAGACTGGCCGATCGTAATAAACGGACAAGGCTGTAACCCGTAGGACCTGCTTCATATACGACATTTTTCAAAGAGCTACGGATTTTCTGAAGATCCCGCAATAGTTTGGTATTATCCGACAACATTGAGTACACACAGCCGATATGACCATTATGCCATATCGCTACATGATACTGCTCTTTATGAACATCAACGCCAACATAAAGCTCGTCTTCGTCTGTAAAACTATTTTCCTTGAACCAATTTGCCTTTTTCGATAATCTCTTTTTCATGGTCATTCTCCTTAAATTGGGGTTTGAAAAAAACTAATAATATAACCAGTTTAAGAGAATGGCCTACATATTATCTTATGTTTAGCAGCTTTACAGTTTGAATCTAAAGTGTGCTCATTCGGCCAATCCATCAATGTGATTTCCGTGGTTCTTTTGCTCCGCGGAATCCCATAATACTACTTTCCTTAAGAGGCAGTTGCGTGGCTCCGGTGATTGCGTCACAGGCAGCCGGTACAGCCATCCACGAACCACCTCTAACCATGCGAAAGCCATCCAGGCCGGCATGATATGAGGTTGAATACCAATCCGACGTCCACTCTGCCACATTTCCGGCCAAATCGCAGAGTCCGTAAGGACTGCTGAACTTCGCGAAGCTTCCTACAGGTGCCGTGTAGTCAAAGCTGTCGTCGGCGCCATCGTAGTTGCATCGGAAAATACCATCCGCATTCGGTGCCTGGTCACCCCAGGGATATCGCCTTTCAGGCATTGGGTTGGGATATTTTTTCGCTTCATCGCCGTCCAGATAGAGTCCTCCGCGAAGGGCTTTTTCCCATTCGGCTTCGGTCGGCAGTCTTAAACCACACCACCGCAAAAAGTTTGTCGCATCATACCAGGACACATAAGTAATCGGATAGTTTTCGCGACCCGGTTTGACGCTATACGTATAATTGCTATGTCGGACGATGCCACAGCGATTGTTGTCAGTCATACGCTGGTTCCAGCCGGCTCCCTCGCCGCCGATTTCGTTGAGGTAATCTGTGTACATAGCAATTGTGGTTTCATACTTCACCATGTAAAACAAGGGAAGGTTTGAACTGGGTTTTGTGTTTTTCGATTCGTCATAGCCACCGCCGGGCAGACTCTTCATTATAAATTTTCCAGCGGGGACCCGAACCATTTGAATGCCGCGAATCCGAATATCCACTTGAAGGACGTCGGTGAAACTGGTTTGGTCGGTTCCCCACCAGATAATTTGCTTATGTCCCGGCTTGTCAACAATATCAAAGCCGTTGCCCCGAAGACGGTCTGTCGTAATTAGCTGCCAGTTGGTTTCGTCTTTGCTGTAGCGGACAAAAACATAAGCAGGGGATGCGGGTGAAATGTTCGGGTCTTCAATATCGTACTCGATAATTGTTTTGGGGCCACCTAATTCTGTAGGTTCCTGTCTTACAGTTATATTGGAGATTTTAAGCCATTTCGAATAGGAGCAATGGCAGCATATTGCAATGATGCCTATCGACAGTAAAAGTCTGTGTAACATTACTGTTTCCCTGCTCATACTTTATCCGGGACGACCCAGGGTTTGCGGTACTTGCGTTTCAAATATTTATTGGCCTGTTCGCAGTTTGTAAATGATTCGGTTTTAGGATCAAACTCAAGTTTTTGATTGCCTACTCTATACGATATATTAGCCATGTGGCACAGTAACATAGAGCGATGTCCTATTTCCACATCTGCATTTGGTTTCTTTCGGGTACGAATACAATCAATGAAGTTGTCCTGGTGCTCCTTGTCACCCTGGCGGCCGTATTCGGAACGTGTCAGTTCGCTGTTAGCATCAAAGGCCTGCCAACCGCCACCGTGCCGGCTAAAATGCATAAAGCCTTCGGTTCCTGAGATTTCAACCTTCGTACTGCTGAAAGGCCAGTTTGGAAATCGGTCTGAATCCCGGACATCGACGGGTGTCTTTTTCATATAGGGAGTCCACAGCGTTGCTTCGAGCAATAGAGTTAGTCGGCCGTATTCAAATGTGGCTAACTGAGTATCAGGGGTTTCCCTGCCGTCTCGAAGGGCGTTCACACCGCCGGCGTGAGAGACCGTTTTCGGATATGGAATATCGTCCAGCAGATACCGGGCAATATCCAGCTGATGAATTGCATCACCGGGAATAGGTCCACAACTGTATTCCCACTGGTTCAGCCACCGACGGCTCGGATTATAAGGTAGTTTCGGGGCGGGGCCGCACCACATGTCATAATCAAATCCCTCAGGAACAGGCTGGTTGGGAGTGTCTTTTTGTATAGGATGTTGCATCATGTTGAAAACGCGGACAATGTAAATATCACCCAGTTTGCCGGATTCAATGTATTGCTTAGCCTTCTTAGAGTAAGCAGCGCTGCGCGATTGCATGCCCACTTGGACGACCCTCTTGTACTTGCGGGCTGCCTCCACCATTTTTCTACCTTCCCAGATATTGTGTGCAAGAGGTTTTTCCACATAGACATCCTTTTCGGCCTGGCAGGCCATAATAGTTCCCAGCCCGTGCCAGTGGTCGGGGGTGGCATTGATGAGGACATCGACGTTGCGGTCATCAAGGATTTTTCGGAAGTCCTGCACGAGCGTTGGCCTTTTCTCCTGGGCTTCTTCCACCGCCTCTCGTGCTCGAGCAAAGCGTCTGGTATTCGGGTCGCAGAGATAGGCAATCTCCACATCCGGTCGCTGCGCGAATTTCTCGGCCAGATATGTTCCTCGGCCACCGAGCCCCATCACGCCCATAATCACCTTCTCGTTCGCTCCATGTACCTTGCCTTGAGGGAATGCCGCCAATGCGGCGGCGGAGGCGATAGAACCTTTCATAAATTCTCGACGATTTAATGATTTCATATTTTTCTCCTCATTCCATATTTCCCGGTGTGTGCCGGTGGGCCAATGCCCTTGCCATATAATCATCCAGTAACTCAATTTCAAATTCTTTAATCATCTCATCGGCGCTGATAGTTTCATGCTCGCTGGCGACTAATACGCAGCCGAGTCGGCCGGGGTCGGTAATCTTGACCTTCGGGCCGTATTTGGCTTTGAGTGCTTTGAGACGGCCCCAGTTATAATCCAGATGGACAAGGCGGCAGTCCAGGTTGACCTCAGCAACGGTATAATCAAAATAATTGGTATTGGAGGCGATGACCTGGCCTAAAGGATTGTAAATTTCAGAGGGAGCTGCTCTGCCGGCAATAGCGCCGACAAAATGACAACGACAGGAATAGGCCCAATATGCCTGCATCAGGCCTCCGTGATACATCGATGAGAAAATCAACAAGTCCGGTTTGGCCTTGACGTATTTGAGTCGCAGCTCATCGAAGTTCAGGTCAAAGCATATTGCAAACGCGATCCGGCCAAAATCACAATCGATTATGGGCGCATCTCTGCCACAAAGAATACCTGCTTCGGTGGTCTCTTCGATGACGACGTGATTTTTATTGTAGATACCCGCGACTTTACCCTTTCGGTCGAGCATTATGCTGGAATTCCGCCAGGTGCCATCCTCCATTTCTCTGGCTGCCGAATAGACGATATAGCAGTTATTTTCTCTGGCAACCTGGGCGAAGAATTTCTGTATCTGGTCCTTACGCACCCGGTAGTATTCGAGGCGTTTGTCGAGGCCGAATCCGGCCGGCCGGTCACAGGCCTCCGGAACCACGATTAAGTCGGGTTTATCAGGCAAAACCTGGGCGAATCGCCCCCTCCAGTGGGCTATCATCTTGTCCACCACTTGTTGCGGCTTAGTATTGGCATTTACATTCAATGCTTGAGGTCCAATAGTAGCTATTTTGACAATGCCTTTTTTCTTAGGTTTGGAAACGGGGTGTTGTGACAGATTACTTACGGCAGAGAATATAGGGCGGATTACAGACTCTGACCTCTGGCCTCTGACTTCTGATTTCTGAAAGATGAAAGGGCATACAATACACCATAAAGCAGCTACTATAAGCACTCGACTTGACCGTTTTTGGTTTGTTATCCACCGTTCCATTTTTATTCTCCGATTTTCACAGAGGAAAGAGATACCCCTCCTGTGAGTTCCAAATTCTTTATAAGGCGATTATGTAATCGGACTATATGATATTTTCCCTGCGTGACTTTGTCAAATCAATAGGGATGTATCGGAAAAGATCCGCTCATTTTTTTCTCTATACTTCCTCAGGTACAACCCAGGGTTTTCTATAGTTGGCTTTTAAGTATTTGTTGGCTTCGGTGTCGTTCACAAATCTTTCAGCTGCGCCATCGAATTTAAGTTTTCGGTTTCCAACCCGATATGAGATATTGGCCAGATGACACAACAACATTGAAAGGTGTGCCTCCTCGATATCGGCTTTGGGTTTCTTTCGGGTACGGATGCAGCTTATGAAGTCCTCAAAATGCTCGTCGATTATACTGCCAAATTTTAATTTGGCCGGTACTGAGACAACCGCCTTGCTCTGGCGAACGCTTGGGTCCCCTTCGAAGACCTGCCATCCGCCGCCATGTCTGCCGAAGCACATAAATCCTTTGGTGCCGCATATTTCCACCTTTGTTGCACTGAAAGGCCAGTCGGGGAACTTGGTCTTGTCTTTCAGGTGAACGATTCTATGCATATAAGGCGACCAGAGGGACGCTTCGAAGAGCATAGTGATTTTGTCGAACTCAAGTGTTGTGAATTGAGTGTCCGGCTGTTCCCTGCCGTCGTCGAAATGGTAAACCCCGCCCGCATTGCATACAGTATCCGGATAATCCTTGCCAATCAGGTATCGAGCCAAATCAATCTGATGAACCATATCGGCCATGATATAGCCTACATAGAAATCCCATAGTCTCCAGAACCACCTGCCCTGACGATAGGGCAGCATAGGTGAGGGGCCACACCACAAATCATAATCCAAACCTTCCGGAACCGGCTGTACGCCGGCTACGCGGATAGGGCCGGATTCCTGCATAAGGAATACACGAGCCAGACGAATATCCCCTAATTTGCCACTGCGTATGTACTCGCGGGCCCTGTCGGTGTAGGGCGCACTGCGGCTTTGTGTACCAACCTGGACGATCCTGTTGTATTTGCGTGCGGCTTCAACCATTTTTCTGCCGTCCCAGATACTCAGCGACAAAGGTTTTTCCACATAGACATCTTTTTCGGCCTGGCAGGCCATTATTGTAGCTAAGGCGTGCCAGCGGTCGGAAGTGGCTATAACGATTGCGTCAATTTCCGGGTCATTGAGCATTTTACGGAAGTCCTGCACAAATTTTGGCTTGTAGTCATGGCCCTCAATCACAATCTCTGCCGCTGGTCCATAGCATCGTGTATCTGCGTCGCAGATATATTTAATCTTAATATCAGTCCTTTTGACGAGACTTGTCAAAAGTGCTCGTCCCCGGCCGCCAACACCCATTATTCCCAAAACAACTTTATTATTAGCTGCCATACTTTCGCCCTGAGATAAAATGGTAAATGTTGTAGCTGCACCTATTGAACCTCTCATAAATTCTCGACGATTTAGTGATTTCATGTTCTTCTCCTCGTTTTGTGTCTGCCGGCTGGACGGCGTTTTTGATATACGTACATCTGATTTCAGTAAAAGTGTGCTTTTTAAAATTTATAATGCCTGTTTTTATAAAAAGGCCAGGACTCGTAAAGAGGATAATACAACAGTTGAAATAACGCAAGCAGAGAATTTGATATCGCCCCAGAAATATCAAACAGCCAGAAAAGTTCTCGAACGAAGTTGTTATCGGAAGTGACGGTTGGGTGGCTGAAACTGCAAGTAATGGTCGTTTTATTTTAAATTCTTTATTGGCAATGACCTATGCCAGTTTAGAAGCATCGATTTTTTCAGATTGTTACCATATATGCGTTGAATTTTCTTTGAAAATTGTTTATAATAGAATGGGCGATATTAAGGAGGGAGGGTGTATATTTAAATTTTGTTCCAGCGTGGCCAAACTCGGTTATTCGGCTTGACAAAACCAAATTGGATAGTTTTGGTACGAGGGCAAATGCGATGAAGGCTAAAAGAACAGTCGATGTCTTTCGATCATTTAGTTTCAAATCGTGGCTTAGGGGATTGCTGCTAATTGTTTGTATATTTGTGGTGTGTGTGCCGGTCCAGGGCAAAGAAGACGACTGGTTCACATATTTAGGCAACAAGACAAAACCAAAGGCGCCTCGCAGGCACATGAGCGCAGCCGAAGCGCTGGCACCGCTGCCGCTGCCGGCTACGCCTTTGCGTCGTACAGAACGTAAGAAGCCGCCACAGCCGGATTATCTGATAGGAAAGGTAATATGGGGTGAATCGGCTTCTTTTGTCGATTCCGGCGGGGATAAGATGGAGATAGCCGACTGGAATTTGTGCCCTACGGATATGGAAAGGTTCGTGGGTAACGGCCGGTCGATGGATTTGCAATATCACTGGCAGAATATCAATCTTAACGATTTTCACTTCGACCCGAAGAAGCTGCCGGCTTTACTATTCAGCGGAGTGCGGACGCTGAGGCTTAGCCAGACGCATATTCAGGCACTGCGTGAATACGTATTGAATGGCGGTATGGTTGTCTGCGATTCGATAGCCGGGTCGCCTTACTTTTATGAATCGGCGAAGAAGGTTTTTCTCGAAGCCTTTCCGGAATGCCGATTTCGTGTGATTCCGACTGACCATCCGCTCTATCACATGTTGGCGGATGTGAACAGGGTAAATTATCCAAAAAAGCCGGGGACCAATCAACCGCTTATGGAGGGTATCTATGTTGGCAGCAGGATCGGTGTGCTGGTCTCGAAATATGGATTGGGCTGTGGCTGGAATCGTGATACAACAAGGCTTGAGAAGCTGCCGAAGGCGGTTTATTACGATGTAAAAAGCGCCAATCAACTCGGGCTGAACTTGGCAGCATATATTGTGGGCTATGCGGAGGTTGGACTTTTGGAGGGTCAGCCGGAAGTTTTCGGTTCGGCTGATCAAAAAATACCTACCGATGAATTTGTCTTTGCCCAGCTCAAGCACGAAGGGGCGTGGAATGTGCATCCCGGGGGAGCGACGGCACTGCTTATGAAGCTGCGGCAATATACCGCTGTTCGTGTAAATCTGAAGCGCGTGGCGGTGGATGCCGAAAAGGACGACCTTTCCTCGTATCCGTTCCTGTACCTGACAGGCTTGGACGATTTTTCGTTCTCTAATGAGGCGGTAATCGCTCTTCGGCGCTATCTCAATTTTGGAGGGGTGCTTTTAATAAACAACGGTATGGGCTTGAGCACGTTCGACAGGGCGGTGCGGCGGGAGCTGGCAAAGATTTTACCTGATACTAAGCTGGAGCCGATTTTGGCGAACCATCATCTATATAATAGTCTTTTGCCGATCAATGAAGTCAGGTATTCGCCCGTGGTGGTAAAGAATAAACCTGAACTCAAAAATCAACCCTACTTACTGGGCGTGACAATCGATGGCGACCTGAGGGTCCTTTACAGTCCCTACGATATTGAAGCCGGTTGGCTGGACGCCTACTATCCGTTAATAAGGGGCTATGAACCAATTTATGCTAAACAGTTAGGACTGAATATTATTACATACGTTATGACTCATTAGACTCGTGCTATGTAGCGGAGGGTATTATATGTCAGATAAGATGTCAACTGTAAGCTGTCCGGAATGTGGAAGGACATATGATGTCAGCGGTCTTTCGGCTGGTACAAAAGCTCGCTGCAAATGCGGGTGCAAATTTGATGTATCATCCGGGCGGATTGTCGAGCAGGGGATGCCCCCGCCAGCAACAAGCGTGGGCAGGCCGCAAGCCCGGCTGGGGGACACTACTAATTTAGGTTCAAGAGATGCCCTCGAGGCGGTTGAATCACTGGCCCAGGCTAAAGATACTGTTCTCGATGAAGTCGGCAAAATCATTATCGGTCAAAAGGAAGTTCTTGATCAGATTCTGACTGCATTTTTTGCCCGTGGACACTGCCTACTAATGGGGGTGCCGGGATTGGCGAAAACTATGATGGTGCACTGCCTGGCCCAGACAATGTTGTTGGATTTTAAGCGGATTCAATTCACGCCCGATTTAATGCCTACCGATATTACCGGGACGAATATTCTTCAGAGGGACCCTGACACGCGACAACGGCGATTTGTTTTTCAGAAGGGGCCTATCTTTACCAATGTGCTCCTGGCCGACGAGATAAACCGTACTCCGCCGAAGACGCAGGCGGCGCTGCTGGAGGCTATGCAGGAGCGTAAAGTAACCTCATCGGGCCATACGCATACGCTGCCTGAGCCTTTTTTGGTGCTTGCGACGCAAAATCCGATAGAGCTGGAAGGTACCTATCCGCTTCCGGAAGCGCAGTTAGACCGGTTTATTTTGCTTATTAAGGTTGACTATCCCGACCTGCAGGAAGAGCAGCAAATACTTTTGACTACCACGGGTCGCGATGGAGAGCCGCTCGATGGTATCCTTGATGCTAAGTCTGTCCTGAGGTATCAGGATTTGGTTCGGCAGGTTCCAATCAGCGAGCATGTGGCCAAATATGCGGCACGTCTGTGCCGCGCAACGCGGCCGCAGTCAGATGAGGCTCCTGAGTTTATCAGTAAGTTTGTACGCTATGGCTGCGGGCCCCGTGCCGGGCAATCTCTGATATTGGCGGCTAAGGCGCATGTAGTTTTGAACGGGCGCTTCAACGTCTCGTGCGATGATATTCGCAAGTATGCTCTACCTGTGCTGCGTCACAGGGTGATTCTTAATTTTGCCGCGGCCAGCGAAGGACTCGACACGGATGCGGTGATAAAGAGATTGCTGGATACGGTGGGTGAGTCAGAGTAAATATTGCACAGCTTGAAACAAAGAAAAGCACGAAGCAATCGAAAACACGAAGTACGAAAAATTGAGCAAAGAATGGATATCAGCAGATCAGGTAATCAGGATGCGGATTACCAGTATATTAGTGTATCAGGAAAAACCAACCTGATGTTCTGGTAACCTGATGACCACTACCTGATAACCCGGTACCTGATGACCTGTTTTGGGTTTCGATGCTCGATAGATTCGGATAGAAACCAAGATTGCTCGCCGTGCTGCGCTTATCGCAGCAGGTTAGCCGGAGGCGTGTATGGTTGAGTCCACAGGTTATAGCTATCTTCCTCCACGAATGGCCGAACGTCTGCGCGGAGTTGAGATAGGAGTGCGTCGGCCAATGGATGGCAGCCATCAGGGTCTGCACAGGTCTCCTGCATTTGGGTCTTCGGTCGAGTTTGCCGAATACCGCGAATATGCGCCCGGCGACCCGGTTTCCCGGATTGACTGGCCGGTTTATGCCAGAAGCGACCGGTATGTTATCCGGCGGTTCCACGAAGACGTAAGTATCCGCTGCTACATTATGTTAGATATATCCGGCAGTATGAAGTACCAGCAGGATGGGGCACTGCAAAAGAGTGAATACGCCTGCTATCTGGCGGCGGGGATGATGTATGTGATGATACAGCAGGGTGATATGGTTTCGCTGATTACGTTTGACGACCAGATACGGGACTACTATGAGCCTTCGGGGACCTTTGTGGGGCTCAAACCAATGCTGCAGGGGCTTGAGAAAATCGAGCCTAAGAACAAAGGTAATATCGAAGCAGCGCTGCACAGCGCGGCGGAACTGATTAAAGGCAAAGCATTAGTGGTCGTCATCTCAGACCTGCTGGAAGAGCCCGAAAGTATTTTGCAGGGTATTAATCACCTTTATTATGATGGTAAAGAGATTACGCTGTTTCATATTCTGGACCCGGCAGAGATGAGCATGTCAATAACGGGACTGGCCGATGTTACCTCGCTGGAGACGAAAGATAAAATAACAGTGGATTTGAAGGCGATACGTGATGACTACCTTGAGCAGCTGCGTCTTTATCTCGACGAGCTGCGAGGCGGTTTTCAGAAAATCCGAGCTGAATACATTCTGACGGAGACAAGGACGGAGGTGTATGACGCTATTTTGCAGAGGAGTCGAATGGTATGATTTTTTCTGCTCCCATCTTTCTTTATCTTGTACCGTTGGCGGGGCTGCCGGTAGTTTTTCACCTTATACTGAAGCAAAAAAAACGGACGGTGGTATTCTCGACTTTGATGTTCTTTCACCGGACCGACCCAAAGCTGAACTCGCATCGCAAGATACGGCAGTGGCTGCTGCTTATGATGCGGATTTTGTTGATTGTATTTATACTGTTAGCTTTATCGCGACCTGAATTTGTGACGTCGATGGGTCTGGGCGGTAAGATTTCGGTGGTAGCAATAGTGGACAACTCTGCGTCAATGAGCGAGGCCGGCAGCTATGATAATGATAAGAGCAAGCTTGAATGTGCTACCGAAGGCGCAAGAAAGCTTATTTTGGCGTTAGAAAGAAGTGCAGACGCAGCGGTAATATTGTCGGTTGATGAGCCGGCAGTACCGGCTGCCGATTCGTTAACTTCCGACACGGAATTGCTTTTAGATTCACTTGATAAAATCAGACCCACGGCAGCGACGGGGAATGCCGCCCATGCGCTGGCGAGGGCTTTTGAGCTTCTTCGTGCAAGCACTACAGGCGGAGGGGCGGTGCATGTATTCAGCGACCTTCAACGCAGCGAGTGGGGTAGAGATTTGGAACAGGTGAAAACAGGTGGGGCGCCAATCACAGTCTATTTTCACAAGGTCGAGTCCGAAATGCGGGACGAGGCCAACGTAGCGATAGCGTCTGTTCAATTTCCCGAGGAAAAGGTTCTGCCTAAGCACCCTTATACGATTGGCTTAGTCCTGCAGAACGACTCGGATACTGTTGCCAATGTCCGGGTCAACTCCATTGACAACCAGGGCCAGAAAAATACGGAAAACGTGGTAGTAGAACGGGGCAGGGCCAGGACGGTGGAAGTTGAGACGACGCCGGATGAGACCGGGTATCACTGGATTAAGGCGTGGATTGAGGGTGATGGTTTCTCGGCGGATAATGAAGCGGGAATAGGGATATTCTGCGAAGAGACGGCAACGGTTTTGTTGGGGGGTACGCTGGAAGAGTTTGGGGTACTGCCGGTTGCGCTGTCGCCTTCAGGGCAAGGGCAATTTACCGGTATGGTCGTAAAGTTCAGCTTGCCGGGTCAGTTGAGCCAGGCCGCCGCCGAGGAAAAGCCAATCCTAATTGTTACGACGTGGACGGGTATGCAATCCGCCCCGGCGGACTCGGTATGGCTACGGGAGTATGTAGAAAATGGAGGCAATCTTCTGGTTGTTCCATCGGTAAAGGCCGGGCGAAGGGCTTTCTCCGAGCAGCTTCCAGATTGGCTCGGTGCAGGCATAAAGACGCGCGAGGTGTATGCACGAGGCGTCGGCTTGGAGATATTGACCGAAAAAACCAGCTTCTGGAATCGAATCCGAGAAGCAACAGGAAATTCAAAACTGGAATCTATCAGTGCATACGTTTTTTATCCGCTGGTAATGTCTGCGGAGTTTACGCCACTTCTCGGAGTCCCGCACCAATTGTCTGCCAGCGGCAGGGAGGGGCCCGCAGGTGGCGACCGCTCTGGCGCCTCGGGGTCAATTGGTGCAGGAAAAGTAGTAATTGCACACAGGAAGCTGAGCAAAGGCAATATTTTCGTGAGCGGCACAGCCTTTACTTCGCGTTGGAACACGCTGCCTTCCTCGGGTTTATTGGTGATGATTGCGCAACGAATGGCGGTGGCGGGGTCTTCATCCCGCCCCTTGGAGGGGCGGGAATCATCCGGGCAGGAGAGGGCAATATCACTCGTGGCGGGTGAGCGTCCACGCGGTATCAGGGCGCGGGGCGGGGAAGTCGAAGTTCTTTCCTTAGTAGGTGATTCGATGGACTGGAAAGGCAAAGAGCAGGAGATACCAGCCTTTCCGAGGACGGGGGTGTACCTGGTTACAGCGGGTGATAATAAATACTGTATATCAGTGCGTGCATCAGAGAAAGAGGGTTTGGAAAAATTTGTCGAAGGTTCGGAAGTGCCGGCTCTGGGTCAAATAGCACATAAAATTTTGCCTTACGATGAAGCTGTGGACTTCGAGCAATACCATAAGGGCCAGGCAAGGTCGGTAGAGTTGTTTTTGTTTTTGCTTCTGTTAGCAACACTGGCGTTGTTGGCTGAGGGGTGGCTTGGTGCCCCCAGGCTGTCTCGGGCCAGTCAAGAAAAAACACCGGAAGCAGAGACTGTGTCAGAGGTTTCGGAAAATAATAAAAGGCGATTGTGGTCACCCGTTAGCAGACTCAGCCATCGGGTAAGGAACGTTATTGGCAAATCTGTGGATCGGAGGGCAAGCTAATGGGAATACTGCGGTGGCAAGCACATCTTAATCCGGTCCTCGGGGCGGGACTAATTCTGGGGCTTGGGGTCTGGCTGGTTATTCTGTATCGACGGCAGCGAAGACAATATTCGGCCAAAGAGGCTGCGGTGTTGGTGGTACCCAAGATACTAATAGTGCTGCTGTTGATTTTAGCATATTTTGACCCGGTGTGGAACGTGATGCAAAGACCCGACGAGAATCAAAAGGTTCTTGCGCTCGTGGATACATCTTCTTCTATGGAGGTCGAGGATAAAGTTGAAGGCAGCCGGAGTAAACGAGCCGGTGGTCTGCTGGAAGAACTCACGCAAGAGCTGCGATCTTCTTTCATAGATTTTGATACTCTGGAATTTGACAGTGAGGTGCGGACTTCGGCAAGCTCAGTCGAGCCGGGGCAGGTCCGAGAAACAGATTTAGGCAAGTGTCTGGTTACAATAGCAGATAAGCCGGACCCAGCAGCGCTGGGTTTGAGCAAACCCGCCGTTGGCGGGTCCAGCTACATGAGCGTGCTTCTGCTTACGGACGGCGGCGACGAAGTGGTGCAAAACGTTAAGCTGCCTGAAGTGCCGGTTTATATTGCCGGTGTAGGCAGCGACCCTGAGACCTGGAATGATATAGCGATAAACAGAGTTGAAGCGCCGGAAGTTGTTGAAGAGCAAAGCGATTTTGAAGTAACTGCTGAGGTCGTAGCCCGCTGTGCTTCATATAGTTTTGCCACAGGGGCAGAGCGGGTGAATGTGAGAGTGGAAGCCAAAGAAGGCCAGGACTGGGAAACTCGAGATTCCAAACTGGTTGACCTGACAGGGGCCAGAGCACGTGTGAAGTTCAATATGAAAAGTCCATCTGAAATGGGAACGAAAAAGTATCGTGTTCGAGTTGAAACGATCGATGGGGAGCTTTCCGAACTGAACAATACGCGGATTTTCCCAATAGAGGTACGTAAAAATACTCTGTCTGTACTTCTTTTTGCTCAGCAGTTAGGATGGGATTTCAGGCAGATTTACAAGGAGCTGTCCGACGATACGTCCGTGGCACTGACGGCACTGTTTCGCGTAAGCAGTGACCGATTTATTGTGCGCGGCAGTCGCCAGAAAGGTGATGAGAATCTTGAAGCGGGCTTTCCTTCAACCAAAGGACTGCTTGGTCTGTATAAATGCGTTATAGTGGGTTCGTTCCCTGCCTCACAATGGCGGCAGGAACAGTTGCAAGCTCTGGTGGAATATGTGCGTGAAGGGGGAGCAGTGATATTTCTTGGAGGAGAGCATTCATTTGGTCGGGGCGGGTATTCGAGGACGGTGCTTGAGCCTTTGTTTCCGTGGCGGATAAGTGCAGGTGAGCCGGAGCTTCAAACGGGCCAGTTTACGGTGAATGTGCCGTTATCGGCCGCAAATCACAGTATTGTTTCCGAAATGTCAAGACTTATTGGTCGGGCTTCAGGAGCCACAATTGAGAGTATCAACCTAACCGGGTCTCTGAGGAGCGGAGCTATCAACCTGCTGGACGCTTCGGTGGGTAGCAGGACGGTGTCGGTAGTTGCACTTCAGCGCTTCGGTGAGGGACAGACGATGGGGGTGGCGACGAATACGCTGTGGAAATGGACTCAGACCTCCGACGTGCTTAAGCAGGCCTACAGTCATTTTTGGCGACAGTCGGTCAGGAACCTCTCGCAGTGGGAGGAAGGGGAGCGCTTTGTTGGCGTCAAGTGGGACAAAAAAGGCTACAGACCCGGTGAACAGGCCAGCGCTACGATTCGCGTTGCCGGGCGCTATAATCCGGGACAGTTACACTTGAAAGCAACGTTGACTCCGCATCAATTGTCTCTCAACG
>JBGVTO010000078.1:0-46652 GCA_041862635.1 Phycisphaerae bacterium
GGCAACCACATGGGGTTGCCCCTACGTTCGAAGGCAGGCCACCCCGTGTTGGCAGAAACATTAGCCATACCCCTCTACTCTACTGCTCCCAATCCACCTTAACACCTGCATGTCGCAGTCTCTGGCGTGCGGCAGGATAGGGAGTGACAATCTCCTCCTCCAGATTGCTCAGCAAGGCTGGGTGTATCACCGAAAGCCGTTCAAACAGACCCTTCCGCTCCTTTTCTGTCATAAACCGAGGGTCGGCGCTCATAGCCGCAACATGACAACTTGCCCCGGCGCTCAGCAAATTCTTAATACCTTGTAATGGTAATTCAAAAAACTCAGGCTTAGCCCCCGTCTTTCTCGTAAAGGCCTCAGGCGTTCCAGCTTTGAGAGCAACACGGGTGTGGACCTTTTTGAAACCAGCAATTTGACGCGCATAGTCCTGATCGGCGCCGAGCAGGATGCCGTTGGTTTCGAGGATGAATAACCGGAACGTTGACTTTTCCACAAGCTCCAGTAAGCTAAGAAGATGTGACCTGCCCAGCGTGGGCTCTGCTCCAGAGATGCGGAGCTGTTTTACCCTCTTCCTGCGTGCCATCCGGCTAAGCTCATCGAAAACCTCATCGGGGGACTTAAAGCTCCCATGCTTTTCAGGGAAGTCTCTGCTCCAATGGACCCAGCAGAAGACGCAGCGCAGGCAACATCCGCAAGCATATCCTGTCGCGATGCCGCCGTACATACGTGGACAGGTGAACTTTGTGTACTTGCGGCGGTCGCCATCGCAGACAATCTCTTCAGTTCGTTTTGCTAATTCAAGCGGATCGAAAGGCGTAAACCCAGGCTCCAAGTATCGCGGGTAGTCCTCAAGAGATTTGTTCACGCTATCGGCCATGTCAATGCACACACAATACGTATCAACCAAAGTCAGTCTATCACAACAACCTCCCCATCGTCAACCAAACATCGATGCAAATTCCTATTCAGCTAATACCTCCCGTATCAATCAAGTCGTAACGCTTGAAAAACTCAAAACGCTGCCTCTTAGCTTCGTTGTATCAGGAAGCAATACTAACTTCGCTGACCGATGCCCCGACCAAATTAGGGTCAAGAAAACTTCTTGAGGATAAACTTGAGGTCGAATGTGCCCGTGCAAAACGCTACGAGCGTCTGTTCTGCGTAGGAATCATAGACCTGGATAATTTAAAACAATCAATGATATACAAGGCGGCTTTACGGGCGTTATGTGAGAACCCACCCTGGCTGGGCGCCGCGGCGACTGCAAATAGACTTAAGTGCCTTTTCTTCTCACCATTACCGCATCCAAGCCGAGCAACAAACAGTCAGTCTTTGTATAGCCTACAGACCTTACCCGCCCTTCTGTCGACGTTTATTGCTCTCCATCCTGCCATTCTCCGCAATAACCGTTTTCGTGGACTTCAGGAATGCGGTATAAAGTTGCTACTTTTCCCTGTTCATCCACCACGCAAGCTTGTGGCGGATAACGGTGGCAATAACTTTTTGAGCCGCTCCTGGCAAAAAATTTGCAGTCTTTACATTGGTTTTTTGTATTATCCATTTCTTACCTCATTTTCTCAATATAATTCAGAGAGGATAACAACATATATTAATTCAAAGATAATTATTACACAATTGTAAGCTTTCCTCAGTTTTTTTCAAAATATATCTTGTAATTGCCGGGTTGTTGGCGATACATTTTTCGTACGCAAGGGTGCTATCGAGGTAATGATGTAGGGGGTGACATTCTTATCCTGAGAAACAACCGGATATTAATACGAAGGTTGAAAATTGCTGAGAAAATCTTTTAAGAATCATTTTTTTCTAAGAAGACTTTTTTTCTTCTCATCTAAAAGCTTTTTCCAATTTGTTGTTTTCCCGACTGCGCAGGGACTGGTGGGTTCATATTCTGCAACATAATTTTTGTTTAGTATTCCTGCTATTTCGGATGCCGATGTATCTGGGGGACAAGACTTCAAGAGATCGCCGACTTGCTTATTCAGCAGCCCCTCAGGGCGTTTTTTCACTGTCTCTGTCAGGGTTTGAGCTGCTAAACATTTTGTTGCCAGTTTCATTACATTTCGAAGACGTTCCACTGTTGGGATCGCTGTGGTATCGATAAAATTAACACACCAAAAACCAAGGTCATGACTTTTTTCTGCTCTGTCCTTGTCCTTTTCAATTTGCTGTAAAAATTTGACAGAACGTAAAAAGTCGTTCCATATCTTCTCGAGCGACTTAGCGATATTGGGAATATATAAGTGGAACGTTTCCACAATATCTTCAAACCGTCTTCCGTTCTTCTGATCCTTGAAAAATTTCAAAATGTAAAAATCTGAGAACCAATCTGAAATCCACTTTTTACGGAAAGCGGCGGTGGTGCGTGCAAACCTCCCCCTTTGTTGCTCAGTCCACTCCTCCATACCATCGGCAATCCGCTCCAATGATTCGACTGCCTGTGCTAATTCTTCGTGGTTTGTGTTGTTAGCCTTTTCCATACCTTATTAGAAATCCACTCATTATGATCCGCAAACTACCCTAAGAACAACAATTGTACCTACAGCTACCATAGTCAGTATTAGAATCAATACTGTCCGATTAATAGCCACTATCATCTATTTAAATCTTA
This sequence comes from Phycisphaerae bacterium, assembly GCA_041862635.1. Taxonomy (GTDB): domain Bacteria; phylum Planctomycetota; class Phycisphaerae; order Sedimentisphaerales; family Anaerobacaceae; genus NIOZ-UU13. The sequence continues at coordinate 2,630 of JBGVTO010000078.1, forward strand.
AGAAATGAATTGAAGAATGCAAAAATCAAGATGTTTTCAAAGTCATTAAAAGCTTTTCGTAACCTAAGTTGATATTTATCGCCATTATCGGACTTATGTAAACTTGGCTATCGAAAGGAGATTTTCAATGGCCAGGGAACGATGGGAACTAACAAACGAACAATGGAAAAAAGCCGAATCATTATTATCAAAATGCGTCGGCCGGACCAAGACTCGATAACAATACTGACTTTGCTTTTTTCGAACGCTTCTCGGTCGGCCAAACTAATTTTTTTGCCCCAAAAATCCTTTTCCATATCAATTATCTGCAAATCTGGAGTACGTCCAACCTAAAGAATTTTTTGTAATTGTAAAAAATTCTGTGGTTAAGATATAAAAAAGAAAGGCCTCTTTGCCGATGTAATATAGAAGACATATGAGCAATAAACTAAATGGTGAAATACCTTGTTTTATCGGTCTGTTACGAGGCCAAATTTTCTATCCGAATATATGTGCTTGTAAATATAAAAATCCGAAAAGCAAAAGAAAGTAAGGTGTAAAATGACAGACAAGAAAAAAGAATTGCCCGATCTGCATGAGCAACACAAAGAAGAACAAAATCAAAAGGCAAAACAAGGAGATGCTACCGCAATAGAAATAAAAAAGGAAGAATCTAAAGAATTTCTGTGCACCGTAGTTGATTCGGCATTTCACGACTTGGCAAAAGAACTCTACAAACAAGAAAGAAAGGCTTATAATTTTGGAAGCAGTGAAATCTCCAGGGAGCTCGAGGTTCGCTTTCAAGACAGTGTAGAATTTAGATACATTATCAACGTACTTGCTGGAACTACTCCGACCACCGTACAGGCCAGCTATATTGTAAGATATCAAAACGGCAACGAAGAACAAGGTGGAGGGATTATAATGAAGGACGATACACAAGCCGATATAGCAGAAATTACCAAAGACGATATCATCAGCGATTTCATGAAATATTATATGGGACGTGAAATTCCCTGTCCATATTAAGGACTGCCGGCTTTAAATTATTGAAGGATCGTATCAAAATATTTTCACATCACTTGAAGATTATCTTTTACTTCGTTTTCTCTTGTAAAAGTAGCATTCACTGAATTTCTGCCGGTTAATTGTCCTTTGCGTGCAAATTTTTTTATTCGGAAGTTGTCATACACAAGAATCCAGCGGTTACCGCCAAAGATCAGAGGGCAAGCTCCTCATAAGAGGCTGGACTGTATGTTAGCATGCGGTGAGTATCAAAACAGGCAGAAACCTTGATATTGTCTGGCCGGTCAAAATTCAATGTGGCGTTGCCAATTGCTGTCGAGTTTTTCAGAGTAATTAAAAATTGTACCTTTGAGCACAGCGCATCGGCGCTTTAGGTAAGTTATTTTATTTAGGAGCTTCATTATTTCCCTCACGCCTGAAAAATTTTTACAGTGACACATTTTTTAGTAACTTCTATATGCCAACATAAATATAAGAAACACTTACCATAAAGACAAAATGGCTATTAAATAGTCCGAAAATGTAGCCGCGTTCTGATGTCCGATAAAACCATAGCTGCATAGCCGAAAAAACCATGGTTTTGCATCACATAACCGGTTTCTTATATTTTAATAGTAGGGCTACGGCTAAAAAACCACGGACCGGGCCTTGAAAGTGCGCGATGTAGTGGTGCTCCTTTTTTATGCACCGGTAGAGTTAGCCAGTTTTTGAAAAATAGAGATTGAGATGGAAGTGCTTGGACAGGTAATGTGGGGGCTTGCGTGTCTCCTGAGCCTGTGGGGCCTTTTTATTTTTTTGGGGGAAATTTTTAGGCCTGCCCGATTTCCCAGGGGACCCAAAGCCTGCTATCCGCTCGATTTACGAAGGCTAATCAGCGGCCTTTATGCCTTGGGCATGATAGCAGCCGTTGTAGCTACTGCCGGCTTACACATTTCAAAGTTACATCTGTTGTGGTTTATACCAATATTTCATCTTTTTGGCGCCAAGTGGATAGGCTGGATATATCTACGTTACTGGTATAACGCTTATTACAAAGTCTTGGATTGCTTACGGGAAGCTTGCGCACTACTTCGGGATGCTTATGAGTGTAACTTACACCTAAAGAAGCCTCCTACAATTGGTGATCTTTTGAGCGTCGTCTGTCGAATGTATGAAAACAAAAAGGCTTTGATAAGCACTGAGACGGGGGAACTTCTATGGCACGCTTGTGAGTCTCTCCAAAAAGCTAATAGATTATATGAAGAAAATACCAAAGACGTGCCACGTCAAGCTAAGATTGATGAGTCCATATATGCTGATAAGGACCTGTCTTCGCAGGCAGGCGAAAAAATGCTGCCCCACTTAAATGAGGCTGAAGATTATTTTAACAGTGTCGATATTCTCTTAGGAGTACGTAGAGCACACTTGCCGGATTTCTGGAATTGAAATAAAGACCCTCGGAGATGGGTAGTCTGTGAGATTCTATTGACTGGCTTAAGCAACGAAGAAAGGGCTGCAAGCTAATGCTCACAGCCCCTTGATCTTCGCACCCGTTTTTAGCAACCTATCTTGGCCTGGACAAATTCAATTGTAGACCTCCTCCTTTTTGTAAGTTTTCTCCTCACTGTGTCTTCGCCGCCATTCCGCGAGATACTTTGCCGCCGCATCTCTTCCACCCAGCCCGAAAGCCAGGGCCAAGGCAAGGCAAACGCCACCAAGGATGATATTAAATGTAGTAGTTACCAGAATTGTTGCTATGCCCAGCTCGAGCCACTAAAAAGATGGTTTTACAACCAACCCGGATGGAGCAAGGCCGATAACACGGCTTGACTTATCGTCTAACGGATCGCATTTAGTAAAATTTTAAGAGAGAGCCCGGTTTTGCCGATTAATCTTATGCTACTTCAATCACCAAGTATTAACTCATTACCTGCACCTTGGCTTATGTCAGCTCTGAGCTATGGTGCGACCTCTTCGGGCTCATTCTCTTAACTTACAACTTAACTGCTTACGCTGGCTAACAAAATCTTATACACCCCCCTCAGCTCTCAATATAAGACGCCTCATAGGCCATTTAATCGATGAACTCTTCTAATATGGTACGGGGGGGGGGATTTGACCATGTCCTTTCAAGATTGGCCATTTTAGCAGGTTAACAGGTCGAACCGATGTGAGACTACACGGCTTACCGGAAATCAAACAAGAGTACTTTAGCCTCTCCGTCCTGCAGCAAGTCAACTATCATAATTGGCTTTTTCCTTGCTTTCTTGAAAATCTCGTAAGCTTGTCGTTTGCTGTTTAACGGGTGTCCGTTCACTGCGCGAATTATGTCACCGCTTTTAAGGAGAAGGTCTCTTGCCACCAATATTCCGTCCAGGCCAGTTATTCTAAGTCCTTCTATTTGACCGTTATTGTGATAGGGTTCAATAACTGCGTTCTTCAATATGGCCTCTACACATCTGATTTTAGTTCGTACCTTGGTTAAGTTAGATCCATCCTTATCCGGCTGTATCAGGCTGGTAGTGCTGTCCTTCCGGACCTCCCCGACCAAATATTCCGGCAGGTTCGGCATCTCAGGTATCCCGATAAATCGGGATTCGCTACCACTCGCTGATGTCGATGTAACAATTCTCATATGCCGCACGATCATGGTTGTTCCAACAGTATAAAAAAAGATAACACCAACAAGAGCCCACTGGCTTCCGAACCGAACCAGACGCGTATGCATTTTATCACCATCCTTCCTCAAGACATGCGGACTCTACTTTAAGGTTTCCGCACACCCCTGCGTTCCACTGCTCGAGAGGATTGCCAAACAAGCTGTGATCCCGATTCTATCGGGACATCTTCTACAATTCCACGCATCATATCCACCCAACTGTTAAAAGGACGATCCCGATTTATCGGGACTGCCAAAATAATCGACCCGATTATTAGCTCGTTCCGACTCGTAGTCCCCTATTAAATTTTAAGAAATAGACAGATGAATGCAAAGACATGGGATTTGTTGTTAAGACCGATAAAGCTTCTGCTTTTTTTCAATTTAAGGCCCCTGAGCCCCGATTTATCGGGGTTTGCAGCCCTTTTTTCATTACCTAAGTCAGGCGCACAAAATCTCACAGAATCCCCATCAGATGCCGGTTTGACCTGTACATTAACGGCATGTAGAAAGGCTCGCCCTGGTGCGCTTCGAAAGACAGTGGAGAATGGACAACGCACACGATTGAAGGCATCGTGAACAGATTCAAGCATCAGGCTTTGGAGGTATCATTGTACGCGTTCAGTCGTATTCGCGTATCAAAAAGCAAATTTCAGTAACCAGAGCCGCAGTAATTGCACAATCTTAGATGAAAACCAGAGTCAACTTTACTGCTAAAACCTTGAGAACATAACAGTTTAGCGCCTGATGAGTATTTGCCCACTACGACAACGAAGATTTATTGTGGTACTTAGACCAGAAAGATAGTACAATTTGCACCGCGTTTTAACTGTATGTAAGTTTTGCGATGACAAGCAGGACGGATTTTTTCAAGGCGACTGCCACTCAAATAGAGAACAAGCTACGGGGACGGAGTCTCAGTGCTTTGACCTACGGGGGCAGGTTTGTATCTGGCGGTCGTGTGCCGTATTCAAGGTTTTGGGAGAATAACATGGATTCAAACATACATGAAGCACAAGCGATTGGGCGAAGGGAGTTTCTCTTGGGGCTTTCGGTGGCTGCAACCGGTTCGGCGCTGGCTATTGGCAACACGTGCCGGGCAAAACATACTCCATCTGCGGAGGCCACCTCGGCCAGCCCATCCGATGGGCGGGCCTCGCCCGCGCCGCTGCTGCCCACAATACGTCTGGGTGACCACCGCGTTACCCGGCTGATCGCCGGCTCGAATCCCATCAACGGATACTCATATATGGGCCCCGTGCTGGACCGGCACATGCAAGAGTATTTCACACCCGAGCGAATAGTCGAATTCCTTTGGACGTGCGAACGTGAGGGCATCAATGCGCACCAGTTCAGTCGCCCGGAACAAATGGCCGATGTCCTGCGAACACTCCGGCAGCGAGGATCGAAGATGAAGTTCATCTGCCTTCACTCCGGCGCATCGGGGCAAACTTCGGTCGAGAAGGTGGTTCAGGACACTCAGCCCATCGCTATCGTCCATCACGGAGGTGTCACCGACAGGTTGTTTCGGGAGGGTAAGAGCCGGGAGGTCCACGATTTTGTGAAACGTGTCCAAGACGCCGGTGTGCTGGCGGGCGTTTCGGCACACAATCCCGATTGCATCAAGCAAATCGCCGACGAAGGCTGGCAGGTCGATCTATTCATGACGTGCTTTTACTACCTAACCAGGACTCCCGAGGAACTGGAAAAAATGCCGCCGGTGGTCACTGTCCAGGTCGGCTACCCTTTCTTCTCCTCGGACCCCCTCGCCATGACGAAAGTTGTCCGGCAGCTCGACCAGCCTTGTCTGGGCTTCAAGATCCTGGCGGCCGGTAGGATGTGCGGCCGCGACTATAAAGTCGAGGCGGCGTTCAAATTCGCCTTCGAGCATCTCAAACCCACTGATGGTGTTATCGTCGGTATGTATCCTCGGTATCACAACCAAATCCGTCAGAACGCTGGTTATACGCGACAGTTCGGGTCGCTGCGAGACACTTAGTCGGATGAAGAGGAACGTTCCCGGCTAATTTAAATCAATCTCGACGAGTCGGTCCATTAAAGGGGGCGATGGCAAACCGAAACAAAGGGGGCAACTTGGCTTAGCAAATTAGGAAACTATCCCGATTTATCGGGATTGGCCTGCGTCAAATTGTTGATCCCGATTTTATCGGGACAGGATGCCTTACGGCAAAAGCTACTTCAGGAAGCTCATCCCAGTGGGTCGTATATCGGCAGGAACGTCTTTTGAATTTGACCCTCCACGATTGGGTTAAACCTTCCGCTGCCCACTGCAAGGGGCTGTTTAACCTGGTATTTATGGAATCTATCACCCGCATCAGCCGTTGAGACTTTAATCTGTCAACCCCGTTAGAGGCTTTTTCCGTTGGGCCTCTAACGGGGTCAACGTTATCAAACAGGGCCTTTTGAGCCCGATTTTCAGGCACAAGAGCGTTGAATATAATCCCACATTTTTTGAATGCACAGCCCTTGCGATATAACCTGTCAATACATCGACAGGCGTTGCGAATCAGCTCTATGGTATCGCTGGTAGCAACGGCAAACTCAACAGTATGAGAATTGAAATATCTGCTCTCTATAAAACGGCTGGTCGTAACATAAACCGTCATTACACCGGCAGCCAAACCCTGTCCCCTTAACTTCTCGCCCGCCCTTGACGCGTAACTTGCAATGGCTTCTTTCAACTCTTCAACGGATTCTACCGGCTTGCCAAACATACGCGAGACCGCGACCGATTTTTTAACGGGTGGATTTTGCTCTAACGGATAACAGCTAATACCACGTAACTCATAAACAGTTCTTACCCCTACCACTCCGAATTTTTGTCTAATCCAGCCAATATTCGCATCCCGAAGGGCAAGAGCGGTTTTAATACCTGCGCCTTTTAATTTCAGGGCCGTTCTGATCCCTACCGTCCACACCTTTTCTACCGGAGTCTCAGTCAGAGCCTTGTTCAGATAAGGAGAATCGGTCAGGTCCAATACTCCGTTTGCTTTAGCAGATTTTTTAGCGACCCTATTAGCTATCTTTGCCAGAGTTTTTGTTCGGGCTATACCTACCGTTACCGGCATGCCTGTCCATTGCTTGACAGTTCGCCGTATTTTCCGGCCATAATCCGTCAACCCCGACCCGTCTTCGACGGGCGGGGTCAAAGAGCAGTTAAAGCCGGCAAGGTTCAGAAATGCTTCGTCAATTGAATATACCTCTATATCAGGCGTAAAGGCCGATAGTGTTTCCATAACACGACCGGACATATCGGCATAAAGGGCATAGTTTGACGAAAAGACCTCAACACCATTTTTTCTTATAATCTCCTCAACTTCAAAGGCCGGAACCCCCATACCTATACCCAATGCCTTCGCTTCATTTGAGCGGGCGACAACACAACCATCATTGTTCGATAATACAACTACCGGTCTGCCTTGAAGTCTCGGGTTAAATACCCGCTCACAGGAGGCATAGAAGTTATTACAATCAACTAAGGCAAATATCTCTTTGGAACCCCGCAAGGCGGAAACCCTTTCATAATGCGTGTATTACACTGGTCACTACTCCCCAGACCTCAAATCCGGTATCCTCGCTGATTTGCTGAACAGAGTAGTTTTCGTTTTCCGGCTCTAAAGTTATTCTCTTGTTCCCTATTCTGATTCTCTTGACGGTCAGCTCGCCATCTATGACCGCAATCACCACGCTCTTGTCTTTCGGTTCAAGACTGCGGTCAACTACCAGAAGGTCGCCCGAATGAATTCCAGCCCCCATCATAGAATCGCCGGTAACCCTTACAAAAAATGTTGCTGCCGGATTTTTAATCAAATACCTGTTTAAGTCGAGCTTATCTTCCTCATAGTCGGCGGCCGGTGATGGAAATCCTGCCGGCACCACCGCCTCAAACAAGGATTGCCGATACTTTGTCGACAAATCCGGAATATGAACTGTTTTCGCTTCGGTAGCCATTCTGTATCTATCACTGGCTCAGGGCAATTTTGGCCAACTGCGGATACGTTCGCAAAAGTCCTTCGGGAACGGGTTGCCTCTGGGCGGTGATTAGGGCCTTTAGCTCAAGTGCGTTGGCAAGCTCAGCACCTTTATAATGATTATTGGTAATAACGGTAAGTGTCTTAAAAGCTTTGGCCAATTCGTCTATCCGCAGCTTTATCTGAGCCAGCTCTTTTTCGTTATAGTAGTAATTATATGTTTCATCTCTGCCTGCCTTGCTAAACCATTTTTCTACATTCCTGCCGTGCATCCTGAAATAACCATTCTTTCCTACGGTGCATTGCTGCATATCAAACGAGTTCCAGGTAGTCGGATAATCAAGATTACAGACCGAAACACCGAGCCCTTCCAAAAATTCCAAAGCATTCGGCATTTGCCATGATTTGTGCCTTACCTCTACCGCCAAGCTGAAGGCTTTAGAAAAATTTTTAACTATCTCAGCTAAATGCTGCCGGTTACGGTTAGTATCATCAAAGTCATATCTGAATTGAATCAGCAGATGCCTGAGCTTGCCCGCTTCGAGGAAAGGCTCAAAACCTTTATGAAAATATTTTACGATTTCCGCATCGACCTTGCCTTCGTGGGTGAAGCTTCGGTGCAGCTTCGCAGTAAAGAAAAAATCTGGGCGCTTGGAAGTTTTCTCCAGCCATGATTTTGTAGTTTTCTCAAATGGCGGTCGGTAAAAGGTGCTGTTAATCTCCAAACAGTCCACAAACTTGCTCACGTACTCAAGCTGGTCAATCTTTGAGCTTGTATATACGATTCCCTTCCAGTCCGGATAAGACCAGCCCGCTATGCCTATGTAAATCTGACCAGACATTGTTACTCCTAAACACCGGCGCCCATCCTATGGGCGGGGTTCATCCAGCCCCTCGGAGGGGCGGGGTTCACAGCATTCTGAAACAACCTGTTACCTTACCAATTATACGAACGTTCTTATCGCCCTGTCTTATGTATTTAGTTTTATATCCTGCTGCTTTGTTGGCCGGTTCAAGTGCTATTCGGCCCCGCTGGAAGGGACCCCGCTTCGCGGGAACCAAATATATTCTTTTAACGGTAGCTTCATCATCCAGCAGCACCACGCCGATTTGGCCATTTTCGATTTTTTGACGGGGCTGTATCACCACGTAGTCACCATCCATAATACCTTCATCAGCCATACTATCACCGACCACCTTTAGAATAAATGTATTCTTAGACTGGCCGAACAAGTCTTTTAGGTCTATGTATCCTTCGATATTTTCTTCAGCTAATATCGGCTCCCCCGCAGCCACTCTGCCCACAACGGGAATGCCGTCAGTTTGCCTTTTCTTTTCAAGATATTCCCTCGATAGTCTAAGCCCTCGATGGCCACCTAAATCTACCAAATATCCCTTTTTTTTGAGATAGCTGATAAGCTGATAAACTGCATTTTGAGCAAGGCCAAGGTGCTCCGCCACTTCCCTCTGACTCGGCGGCCTATTATCTTGCAGCCGTTTCTCAACAAACCCGAACACTTTTTGCTGTTTTTCTGTTAGGGGTTCCATAATCGTCCTTTCAAACAATCTTATTACAATATATGGTCGTTTGACCATACAGTCAAGGGAAATTTATAATATTTTTTGGGATGCTCCCTGGCCATCCCCCCGCTGGCTACAAGCGTGGGCAGGCCCATGTTAGGGTTATTTTCTCACTTGACAAAATACCCGCCGTACTATATTGAACCGTATAAAACGCAGCGCCGATGAGCTGTCCCGATGTATCGGGATTAGACCTTTCAAGAGGAGATATTAATGACAAAGATTGATTTCAAAAAGGAACTTAAACACCTGTATAAGCCATCTGCGAAGAAAGTAGAGGTCGTGGACGTTCCACAAATGGAACGTCGAGAGTTTTTGAAAGTGGTCGGTGCGGGCGTCTGTCTCGGGATGGTGGGCTGCGTTTCAGGCTCAGGTGGCCGATCTTCGGGAAAACCGAATATTGTGCTCTGCATGGCGGATGACCAGGGCTGGGGTGATATGGCCTACAACGGTCATCCGGTTCTCAAGACTCCAAATTTCGACGTCATGGCCGCCTCTGCCTTGCGTTTCGACCGCTTCTACGCCGCCGCGCCGGTCTGTTCACCTACGCGTGGGAGTGTCATGACAGGCCGTCATCCAAACCGTTACGGATGCTTCCAATGGGGCCACACGCTTCGCCCGCAAGAAATCACTATCGCCGAAGCGCTTAAGACGGCAGGATATGTGACCGGGCACTTCGGAAAGTGGCATCTTGGCTCTGTGCGCAAGGGCAGTCCCGTCAATCCCGGCGCGAGCGGCTTCGATGAATGGTTCTCGGCTCCGAACTTCTTCGACAATGACCCTATTCTCAGCCGTGAAGGCATGGCCGTTCAGACTAAAGGGGAAAGCTCAATGGTTACAGTAGATATTGCCCTGGAGTTCATCGGCAAGCATTCCGGCCCGCCGAAGGCGGGTTTGTTCAAGGCCGGCGCTGCCGGCCCGCGACCATTTTTAGCGGTGGTCTGGTTCGGCTCTCCACACGGGCCGCACCAGGCAATTGAAGATGACCGCGCAATCTATGCAGACCAGGACGAGAAGCTGCAGCACTTCTATGGTGAGATAACCGGTATGGATCGCGCCTTCGGCAAGCTTCGCAAGAGACTGCGGACCCTCGGCATCGACAAGAACACGATTCTCTGGTATTGCAGCGACAATGGAGGGCTTCCAAAAGTAGGAACGACAGGCGGGCGTAGAAACAAGGGCAGTATCTACGAAGGCGGCCTTCGTATCCCTGCTATTCTTGAGTGGCCTGCGCGAATTCCGAATGCACGAATATCCGATGTTCCCTGCAATACATCGGACATCTATCCCACGCTTCTTGAAATCACAGGTGTACGGCTGGAGAAGCAACTACCGTTAGATGGAATCAGTCTGGTTCGACTGATAAACGAGAAGATGAACGCTCGGCCGAAGCCGATGGGTTTCTGGAATCATCCCACCCGTGGAATCAAAACGCCGAGCCATGAGTGGATGTCTGAGCTGCTCGAGGTTCAGAAGGCAGGCAAAGAAAGTAGTGAGACGTTTCGATTGCGCCTGGATGCAGGCCAAATCAGCAGGCAATACCCGGAAGACAGCTTTCCAGGGCACTCCGCCTGGCTCGACTGGCCATGGAAGCTCCATCGAATCCAGGACAAGAAGGCAAACGTCAAACTGGAGCTGTATAATCTTGCAGAAGACCCCGGAGAGCAAAAAGACCTTGTCACCAAGCATACTGACCGTGTGAACTCCATGAAATACCAGCTTGAAGCCTGGCAGGCATCTGTCGCTCGTAGTCTTAACGGCAAGGATTATCATTGAATGGTAGGCGTGCCATCGGTCCCGATTTTCTCGGGACGGCAGAACATATTCGAAATTCAAAAAGCAAACAATTGAGTTAGACCTTGGAGAAAAGAATGAAAAGACGGGAATTCATTTCGGGGACAGCCGCCGGTGCAATCGGACTGATGCTCGGCGGTTTAACATCAGCTGAGGATAGCCCAAGAGGAAACAGGCCTAATATCCTTTTCATTATGACCGACCAACAGCACGCAGGCATGATGAGCTGCACGTCAGGGACCCCGCCTTGCGGGAACCTAAATAAATGGCTTAAAACGCCGGCAATGGACCGGCTTGCCGCTTCTGGCATCAGGTTTGAAAGAGCCTATGCCAGCAATCCCGTTTGTGTACCGAGCCGGTTCAGTCTGCAGACCGGTCTTATGCCCAGCGCCATAGGAATGGGCCAGAACAATGACTCTAAACGGGCAGCCGTGACGGACGTTATGATAGAACAGTCGCTCGGCCGACTTTTCCGGAAGGCGGGCTATGAAACGGTCTATGGGGGCAAGGTGCACCTGCCGCAGAAAATGAATAATGTGCAGAGCCTTGGGTATCGAAATCTAACCAGAGACCGGCGCCAGGGATTGGCCGATGCCTGCGCTGAATTCATCAAGGGAAAGCACATAAGACCATTCTTCCTGTTCGCCTCGTTCATCAATCCACACGATATTTGCTATATGGCTATTAATGATTTCAGCCGCACACAGGGAAAAGCCCCGGTAGCCAACACGGATTCAAAAACCTGCGAGGCTGTGCTGGCTCGTGCGCGAAAGACCGGGGAGGGTTCCCGCCTTGCGGGGTCCCACATCAGCGCTTTTGTGGAGGCGAACTGTCCTCCACTGCCCGCAAATCATGGAGTGCCGGAAGGCGAGCCTGAGTGCATAACACAGAAGTTCGTGAATGCAAGGTCTTTCCGGGCATATGTCCGCGAGAAGTGGACTCAGAATCAATGGCGTCTGCACCGCTGGGCATACTGCCGATTGACCGAAATGGTTGACAAGGAAATCGACACAGTGCTGAATGCACTGCGAGAAGCGGGTATAGAAGATAACACTCTGATAGTCTTTACCAGCGACCACGGTGACATGGATTCTGCCCATAAAATGGAGCATAAGTCGGTGCTTTATGAGGAATCCGTGCGTGTTCCGTTCATAATGAGTTACAAGGGAGTGATTCCTCAGGGCAAAGTTAATGATACGCACCTGGTTTCCAACGGTCTCGACCTTCTTCCTACCCTTTGCGATTACGCAGGCATAGAAACGCCTCAAGGACTGCACGGCAGGAGCTTGCGAGCTTTAGCTCAGGGAAAAGACACTAAAGAATGGCGTGATTTCGTTGTCTCAGAGAGTCAGAATGGAAGAATGCTACAGACAGGCCGCTTCAAGTACTGTATTTACGACTCAGGCAGACACCGCGAACAACTCATAGACCTGAAAAATGACCCAGGTGAAATGAAGAACCTCGCTGAGGTCGAGAGCTACAAAGATGTCCTGGATACACATCGTCAGCTTTTGCAAGGATGGGTTGAAAGAACCAGTGATGGGATTGCGGCCGAGTATGTTAATGTCAAATCATAGAGTTCTGGAGAAACTTTACGAAAACACCATCAAAACATACGAAGACAGGCCTATTGCTACTCAGTATTCCGTTGCTTCTCTGGGCTATTTTGCTGCTCTTTTACTTCAGGGTCGCCAACATTTTTGATGCCTACCTGATGAAATTCCCCGGGCCGATGGTTGTCTGGGGGGCTATGAGCATCTGTCCGCTGGGAGCAATGCTTTTGGGCGTGAAAATGATTCGCACGAAGCAGATTCCACCGTTAGGTTGGGTATTTACAACAATGGGTACACTCCTTCTGGCGGCGTTTATCGTGCTCATCGGCATTCCCTTGGTCAACGAGGCTTTGAAGCCAGAAACTCCAAAGAACCCGAGCACACCGAGACCTGTTGAGCCGCAAGTTGGATTGCCCGTATTTCCCGGGGCTGAAGGTTTTGGCACCCGAACCATCGCCGGGCGGGGAGGCAAGGTAATAAAGGTAACTTCACTGGCGGATGATGGGCCGGGAACTCTGCGAGCGGCTATCAATAATCCTTCCCCTCGCATCATCGTCTTTCGTGTTTCGGGAATTATCGATTTGAAGTCGGAGCTTCAAATCCCCTATCCGTTTGTGACCATCGCAGGCCAGACTGCTCCGGGTGGTGGAGTCTGCATTAAAGGTGCCGGCATTGCGATTATGACACACGATGTGCTTATCCAACATATCCGCGTAAGGCCGGGGAATAAAGGTCCGGTCGATGCCGATATAAACGATGCGATTAGTATCTTGGGCAAGTACGCCGGGCAGAACGACGATGCCTATAACATCGTGGTGGACCACGTCTCGGCAAGCTGGGGGGAAGACGAGACCGTCAGCACGTGGTATGGGGCGCACGATATTACTATTTCTTGGTGTATCATAAGCGAAGCGCTGAACAGAAGCCGTCACCGCAAACGCACGCATAGTGCCGGAGTGCTTATCGGAGACGGCTCCTACCACGTATCTATGCATCACAATCTGCTGGCGCACAACGACTTCCGCAATCCGCTAATCTCCCAGGGAGGCACCCACGACATAGTGAACAACGTCATCTATAACTGGGGAGTGCTGCCAGCCGAGATAAGTGACTACGACTCGAATACATTCCTGAACTTCATCGGGAACTACTTTATTCCAGGGCCATCGACTCAGAGAGGCCCGTACGAAATCCTTTTCCCCGAAGGTAATCCCAGGATTTATGTGGAAGGCAATATTGGTCCGCATCGTACCGACCCGAACATGGATGACTGGGCGCTTGTCGGCTTCGGCTGGGGAGAGAAAGGTGTCGCGCCGGAAAAGTATCGCAGCTTCACAAAATTCACAACTGCTCCTGTTACTGCGGACAGTGCCGCCGAGTTACTGGACAAGGTGCTGGCAGGAGCGGGGGCGACAGCACCACAACGCGATGCGATTGATCGTCGTGTTGTTAACGATGCGAAGAAGGCGATCGGCTCAATTATCGATTCCCCGGACGACGTCGGTGGCTATCCTAAGCTCGCAAGTGGGAGCCCACCAATTGATTCAGATCATGATGGTATGCCGGACGATTGGGAATTGGAGATGGGATTGGATCCAAAGGATGCTTCCGATGGAAACGGCGACCTTGACAAAGATGGTTACACAAACATCGAAGAGTATCTACATTCGTTATCGAGTCGAGTTTAAAGCGTGAACCCAATGGCCTTCAAGTGTTGAGACCCTACTCAATCCTCCTCATTATTGTTCAGGAACCTCCTTCTTTTTTTCCTGCTCAGCCTTTTCCAGCGCTTGTTCAGCTTCTTTGCGTGCGGTGATGTCCCGAATGCTCTCGCGGTGTCCGAGCGAATTGCCTTTGTAGTCGTATATCGGCTGCCAGGACATCTCCGCCCAGATTATCTTACCATCCTTGCGCTCTATCCTGAACTGGACATCATTGCCGGTACTGCCTTTAAGGGCCGACCGAAAAGCTCTGCCTATCCGTTCACGGTCTTGCTCGTAAACTATCGACGTTGGGTAATCCGACATAGCTGTAAGCTCTTTTACGCTGTAGCCGGTGACACGCTTTACCGCCGGATTCGTCCACAGAACTCGGCTGGTCGGACCGACCCAGACCTCCCAGCCATAAGTATAGTCTGCGATAGCGCGGAAGCACTGGTCAGTCATCCGAGTCATTAATTCGGTACGTTTACGCGCGCTAACATCGTCATATATAGCCACAACCTGCCCTGACGGCAATCTATATACATAGTTCTCCCGCCAGCCTGCGATCCTTTCATCCTTGTATACTGAAACGGGGTGGTGTTCCGGCATGCCCGTCTTGTATACTCGTCGGAAAACATCGAAAAGGCCAAACTCCTTGACTCCGGGAAAGACCTCAGTGACACTTTTACCTATCAGCTCTTCTTTTGTAATCTGTTCGATCTCTTCGGCCGCCGGGTTAAAATCCACAAAGACAAAATCTTCACCGTCGTTTCTCGCCTCGTATATTGCCACTCCGCTGCTTACATTGTCGAACAGGGCCTTGAATTTTGCCTGATATTCTTTTAGCTCGTCCTCAGGATGCTGCTGACTGCCGCAAAGCTTTGTTTTTTTACCGTTATTGGTTTCCATATTTCACCTTAGCTTACAATCTCCGCATCCCCGCTCAGTCCTGATTATATACTTTGGCTTCGCTCTGCTTGTTCGGATGAAGCTGTACCTTCTGCCCACCTTTATTTTACAGTGTATCCTGCCGAATTGGCAAATCGGAAATCCTTCCTGCGTCCGTCTCCCATCATCCGTGTGGCGGGGCGATCCGCCTGCAGTGGACTCTCGCCCATAAACCCGCCTTGTATGTGCCCATCAAACCTGTCCTGAGTGTAATCGAAGGAGCGGCTCCTATCGCCTGTCCCCGCATTTCTCCGGCGCGGGCCATTGGGTAAGGAAAGCTCGTAAAAGGCTACTGCTGCACTGCGGTTTCATGCATCTGGGCAAGAGCACTATTGATACGCAAAATGGCCTCATCGATTTCCGCGGTGCTCTTGAAGCCTATCACAACCGCATCCACCAAACCTGACTGCATCGTGAAGCGTATAGACTTCTCGCGGTCCTCGGGCTTTGTGAAATCGCCGTTCCCGATGATTTTCATGCCAATGACACCATGGCGGTTCTGACGCATGACCCTGATTTGCTCCAGCACCGCAGGCAAATGAGATGCATCACTCTCGGCATTCCATTGCTCTACAGGGGTATCAATGTTGGAGCCCTGCGGATTAATCCGCACCAGATTGACGTCAACCCAATCCAACCGGGCGGCTTTCGTCAAAGCGGGCAGCGTATGGCACGAGACACCGTGGGCGCGTATGATATTCCCGGCTTTGGCCTCTTCGAAGGCATCCAGCAGCCTTTTGCGTTCCTCGTCCCAGTCGGCCCTGACGGCACAGTGGACCAGCAGGCTGTCGATGTAATCGACACCAAGCTCCTCACGATAACGATCGATTACATCCAGAGGCTTCTCGGGAAGACCGGGCATCTTGGACTGGATGAACAGCTTCTCCCGTGGGAGGCCCTTGATGGCCTCGCCGACCATTGTGTGAGTTCTGTAGCTCTCAGACGTGTCGATATACGTAATTCCCTGGTCATAGGCATACCGTATCAGCCGGTTAAACTCATTAGCCCCCAGAGCTCGTTGAACGCTGCCGCCCCTGCTGCCTGTACCGAAGCCAAGCCGGCTCAGCTTCAATCCTGTCCTGCCCAGCGGGACCTGATCTACAGCCGTTGGCTTGTGCCCTATGGCTAAAGGTCCAGTAGTACAAGACGACAATAAAGTGGCGCCGGCCAGTGCAGCCGTGCCTTTGATGAATTCACGCCGAGTGATTCCTTTTCTACTCATAATAGGATCCCTTTATATAAATTTCAGCAACCGTCGCTCTGCCATGACCTGGCATATTAATAATTCGATATAATGTCATATAGTACCTGCACCACGTTGGTGGGGCAAGCCCCGTTAGAAATTTTCCCTTTCTGTGTCATAACATTTCTTGTCATAGGATTTCTAACGGGGCAAGCCTCTTCCTGACCGGACCAACCTCAAACCCTCAATGGTTAGGTATCTCTACAAGGCTTTGGTTACGCCGGGGATAGGGTGCGGGTATTTGCCGTCCGGACCAGGAAGAACCGGCGGTACTGCGTCCCAGGCGTATCGCTCCGGAGCCAGGACCTTCTTCGAGCCGAGCGCCTGCTCCCAGGTAATCCGCTGGCCACTGTGAGTAGCCATTCGCCCGAGAATAGCCAGCATCGTGCTGCGAGCCATGGCTACACTGTCGTTGATTGGCTTACCTGCCTGCATACCGGCGAACATTTCCTTAAACGTGTTGATTTCGGGATGCGTGCGCTGTCTTCCGGAATCCCAGTTGGTTTCTCCTTCAATGATATACCTGCCCCAACCTGCCATCCGGCCCTTACTGCCCTGGACCATAAACGACACTTGTCTATAACAATTGTCCTGCTGGCGACAGAAGGAATAATAACGCACACCATCGGCGTACTCATAAACAACAGCATGATGGTCGAAGATGTCACCGTATTTAGGGTCGGTACGAACCTGCCGGCCACCCATACCCCATGCGTGCAGCGGTGGTTCTTCCTGCATAATCCAGCCCACCATATCCATCTGGTGCACGTGCTGCTCAACGATGTGGTCGCCGGAAAGCCAAGTGAAGTAATACCAGTTCCGCAACTGAAACTCCATTTCGGTCCAATCGGGCTGTCGACCACGGTGCCAAAGATAACCAACATTGCAGATTCCCTCGATAGAAAGGATTTTGCCAATAGCACCGTTTTGCAGACGTCTCATTGCCTCGCGGGCATTGTCAGAATACCGCGTTTCGAAACCGCTGACAAAGCTGAGCTTCTTTTCGTGCGCTTTCCGGCCTGCAGCTAATATTCGGTGCACCCCCGGAGCGTCCACCGCCATGGGTTTTTCGGCAAAGATGTGGACATCGGCGTTGACACACGCTTCTGCGTGAATGGGACGGAAATGCGGCGGAGATGCCAGGATAGCTACGTCGATGCCGCTGGCGATGAGCTTTCGATAGCCGTCGAAACCAGTGAAGCAATGATCATCATCCACAGCAACCTGATCCTTCATTCTGTTCTTAAGATTTCTTCTTGTATTTTGGAGGCGGTCGTCAAATGGCTCAGCCATTGCGGTCAGTTTAGCGTTGGGATTGACGGTCAAGGCGCTGACAACAGCTCCGGCACCCCGGCCACCGCAACCGATTAGGCCTATTCGAACGACGTCACTACCGGCTGCGTAGAGCTTTGCCTGCATCCCGACACTCAGCGCCGCCAAGGATGCTGCGCCCGCTGAAGTTTTAAGAAAACGTCTTCGTGAAATCTTTTGGTCTTTTGTCTTTTCTGCCATTTTTCGTTGCCTCTTCTTTCCTTTAATATTATTTAACAAAATTTCTGCATGTTTCCTTCTCAAGAAGCTCACCGCGAGTATCAAAACGACTTTAAGGTAAGTAGACTACCAGCGATTCGAGAGCGCCTCCAGCAGCTCTACGGGTGTTGGCCCATCATGAACAACGAGACGATAACGAAGCCGCAGCGTCTTGCCTTTATTCACCTGAACAGGCTCGGCAGCGACGATGCATGGATTGACCATCCAGACATAACGCGGGTTGTGCCAGGTCGCCGGTGGATTGTCCGGATGATCCACTACGCCAACACCGATCGTTCGGCCATTGTCGAGCTTTATCGTATAATCATACCATCGCTTGGCGGGCCAGTTCAACTCCGGCACCGAGTAATGTGGATCGGGCAGGTTAACCTTTCCATCAGCAGTGGAATAATAAGAGTCACCATCGTTTCGGGCACGCACGCAGAACCCGCCGAAGGCCGTATGATTCAGTGTCAAATCAAGCTTCGGGGTAAGTTGGTAATCGAGGTCAATGACATAAACTCCATCCTGCTCACGGACCTTTGCCGAAGTATGTTCGGCCATCATCACTCGCTCATTGGTTACCCAGTCGTTTTGAATCCTTAATTCAGCTTCTTCGGCATCTGATTTGATCAAATCAACTTTGCGGTTCTTGATAACCCTGCCCTGCGTAGGTGCAAATTCGCCCCAGCCCCAGAAATCAGCCCGGCTGATATTCCAGCCGTAAGTTGGGCCGGTTGGGCCAAGTTTCGAGAAGTCGGCTTTCTCCCGAAAGGCCATCGTGTGCCAGGCGAGGAAAACTCCTCGATGATGATGGTGGTCGCCCGGGGCCAAATCGGTTAAACGCTCACCTGAAGGTGTGTTAAGCGGATGAAAACAGCAGACGCTGTTTGCGGCCAGGTTTGTCTTCCTGGGCTTTGTGGTCATGTAACGAAATACTGTCTTTCCGTTCGGGGCATTGAGAACAACTCCATGTTTGTCCGGCACCAGGCTATAATACTCCTGACCCTTCTCGGCTGACTCCAAAGAACCGGCGCAACCCGAAAGCCCGGCAGAGAGCGCCACCATCATTATTGTCATTAACTTCTTTCGCATAATACTTTCTCCCTTTATACATAAGTGATATACCACCAATCTGAAAATGATTTCATTTAGAGTCGCTTTATCCAGATATTCCGAAACTGAATCAGGCTGGAAGCCGGGCTTAGTTCTCCGGTTCTCTTGTCAATGCCCCCGTGGTGCTGCAAACCTATGGGGCCTTCATCCGCAATGCCGGGTATTTGTGCGTTCTCGATTACAATCTTGCCGTTAAGCATTACCGTTACCCTGTCACCTGTCATAGTGATATCCATGGAGTTCCACTGACCCACCGGCTTATCGGCCGGCACTTTAGGTACGGCCGCAGCGCGGAGCTCCGGAGCCAATTTCTTGTTATTTCGAACCGACCAGAGCTCGCCCGAGCCTATCGGCCAGCACCATAAGTTTACCTGGCTTCCACTTGTGCCGCGAAGTAAGATGCCGGAGTCGGCGTTTGGTGTCGGCGTCTTAATTACTTTGCCGTCGGCATCAGTCTTGAGTGAACCGTCAGGCAGGATTGCAGGCATCGGATACAGGCCGGAGGTGCGCTTAAACCGCCATTCAACGTGGAGGGCATAGTCGCCGAACGATTCTTCTGTCCAGAGACTCTTGTTTCCCTTTGCCTCGGACATGGCGTCGTAGTCAATCACGCCGTCAATGACCTTCCAATGACCATTGTCACCTTCCGGCACTTTCCAGCCGGTAAAGTCCTTGCCGTTAAACAGGATGCCATAACCCGGCCATGACCTCCATGTGGGATACGTCTCATGCGGCGGCAGCTTGTGGGCGCGGGGCGGTGTCGTGGGGAAGCCGTGGTTGAAAAAGACATAGAGGCCACCCTTTCCTGCGATGACAATATCATTACGTCCGTCCTTATTCATGTCCGCAATATTGAGCTTCATTCCAACGCTAACCACGTAGTTAGGCGGTGGATTGATTCCCTCTTCATCCGGGTACTGCGGCAGGTGGTTAAAAGAAAGTACATGCCGCTCAAACCAGGGCGAAGCCCTGGACGGGATCAAACCCGCCTTTGGCGGGCCGCCCTTGATATCGTACCAGAAGGCGTACAACGGCTCGAAGGCCCCGATGTCGTCGCCGTGGTGGGCGAACAGGCGCTTACCGGTAACCAAGTCAGCCTTGCCGTCACCGTTCAAATCGCCCAGTGCCATTGTATGAAACTGGCTAAACTCTGTTTCAACCCAATGCGTTTTGAAGGTGCGCCTGCCACTATTGTCGATATTCTGCTGCAACCATGCTAATCCGTATGCATGAGCAGAGCCAATGATAATATCATTCAATCCGTCCTCATCGACATCGTGCACAAGGATGGGGTGCGATGCGGCGCCTCCCCTGCCCTTGGCAGGCTCGAATCGGTAGTCGGCATGAAACTTCCACGGCGTGTCCGTCGTCCGCCTGGGCTGCTCATACCAACCTACGGGCGTAACAATATCGATTCTGCCGTCGCCGTTGATATCGCCTAAACCATTGCCGTGAACATCACCCTGTGTGCCCACGACATGCTCTACAAACCACGGCTCTTTGTCGATGTGCTCAAGCCAAGTCATACCCTGACCTTTGACCAGAGCCCAGTGATTGCAAAGGATATCCTCGTCACCGTCACCGTCGATGTCCCCGTGTATTACCCCCTCCATATTCAGAGCCATGTGAATCCTCGTAGATTTCCAGACGATGTCTTTCTTGCCGGGATTCTCATACCAAAAGGCTCCCTTCATAAACATCCACCCCGAGCTGACGATATCCATCCGCCCGTCAAAATTGACATCCATAGCAAACTCGCTGTTGTCATCGGTCTCCGGCCCGTTAGTCTGGGCCCCGTCCCGATAGTCCGCGTGCTTGACCCAATTTGGGGCCTCATCCCGCCCCTCCGAGGGGCGGGACTCATACCAGTTCCGGCCGGAGGCAATATCGAGGTCACCGTCACCATCAACATCCAGAACGCTGCAGCACTCACAAAACGGACCAAACCAATAACTGTGATTGGCGGGTTCGTGCGCCGGGCCGTCTATCTTGACGGGAATAAAAATCGGCTCACCCCGCCCGTCCAATGGGCGGGGCTCACCAGCTTGCAAGGCAAGAGGAGCTATCGCAAATAATACAACCAAAAAATAGCTGTAGGTTTTCATAATCAGACCTCCTTCATAATAGTTACACTTTTTTATGACCTGGGAAGTCACAGAGACCATCCCGAACATTACAGCAGATGTTCCTTATCAATTCGTTAGACCCGCAATAGCGGCGCCGATTAACGTCGCATTTTCCACACTGACTAACTCAATATACCGACCATGCTTATCCTGCAGAAAGTTTTTTAAGTAACACTCAACTCTTTCCTTAAGGGATTTCAATTCATAGAACGTCGTACCCTCAGCTGTGATACAAACAGGCACGCACGGGTCTTGGCCCTTATCTGTCTTTAGCACCACGGAAGACAACAGCATCGCGGTCAACTTGGCCGCTCTTTCTATGAGGCCATCGAGCACATACCATACCGTAGTATAGTCCAGTTCAGTACCCTTTGCGCAACTCATGGCCAGCGGACTATCGGCCTGGGGATATCGCATGAAGCTGTTTACATCTTTCGTCTCCAAATCCTCGATGGTAAGCAGTTCCGCAGTCACGGCTTTTGAAAAAAGCTCCTGTCGCCCAGCCTCCAGGAGGGTTTTTAAACATAGCGTGCCCAAATAGGTCCCAGAAAACATTTTTTCAAATGTATATTTGTCCGGATCGAGTGTAGACTCATCCAACTGCAAATCTACGGCACCCCGCGGAGCTCTTCCGAACGAGCCGGACTCGATGTTTACGATCTGGTCTTTGTTGGGATCCAGGTCGCCCTTTTTTGTGATATTGCGATTGGACTCGATATAACAACAGTTCGATCCGGTGCCCAAAATAAATCCAACGTAGCTATCGAAAGCTCTATCTTGAAAAGCAGACCTACCGGCGAGTAGGGTCGCAACAGTATCATTGAGAATCACAATTCGCTTACTACCTTTGTAACCCGCTGCTTCGATGGCTGCAACCAGATTCTGACCTACCAATTCGCCCTCAACCTGTTTAGCCTTTACCTCCTTGCAGAATCGAATCAATCTACCGTCCTTGCTCGGCAATATCTCAGTCGGGTACGAAAAGCAAAAGCCAATACTGCTGCTTACATCCACGACGTCAGTCATATACTCAACTATAGTGGCAAAGAATTCTTCTTTAGTAACCTCCCTGTCCAGTCCCGGCATAGGTTTCTGAACGAAGTTCTCAATAACAGGCTTCCCCGACTCGTCAAAGTAAACTGTAGCCACGCGAAAGTTCGTACCGCCCGCATCCAATACAATGACGCTCTTGCCGGCGGGAATTTCTTTGCTGACCTCAATATAGGTGGGGATCATCGCGAGTGAACTTTTTTTGCCGGCAAGACCTGCCTGCATTTCCTGTATGAAAGTATCGCAGCACGCTTCCATGTCGATATCTTCATGGTACATCCCATTGTCTTTTAGAAACCGACGGACCCTGTCTCTTATTTCTCTCATGAGCAGACAACTCTATAAAGTTAGAAATTGCTTGAGATACTCTCGGCTTTGTATCAATGATTTCTTCCGCATCTGCAAAGAACCTTCATAAGAACGGTCTTCAACTTCCACGCAAGCCGCACCGTCATATCCTATGTCCGTCAAGGCCGAGAAGAATTTGCCCCAATCCACGTCTCCCAAACCCGGCAGCTTAGGCCGATGAAAGGAAAGCGGCGTTGACAAAATTCCCACATTATTGAGCTCGTCGCGTAATACTTTGGCATCTTTGATATGCACATGAAATATACGCTCCTTGAACTCATAGATGGGTCTTATGTAGTCCATAAACTGCCACACGAGATGGGAAGGGTCATAATTAAGACCGAAATTGTCTGACGGAATTTCTTCAAACATCCTTCGCCAGATTGCGGGCGACGATGCCAGGTTTTTGCCGCCGGGCCATTCGTCATTTGTGAAAAACATCGGGCAGTTCTCAATGCCAATCTTCACTCCTCGCTTCTCGGCATATTTCACAATGCCAGGCCAGACCTTCCTGAATCGCTTGAAATTGTCTTCAACACTGCTGAGGTGGTCCCTGCCGATGAATGTGTTTACGTTCTCAAGGCCTAATCGCCCGGCGGCGTCAATAACCTTCTTAATGTGCGTAATATAACGGTCGGCATTTTTCTTGTCGGCTTCAAGCGGATTCGGGTAATATCCAAGGCCCGATATAGTGACACCCTTGTGCTCAAGAGTCTTGTGAATTTCATCTATTTTCTTCTTTGAAAGGTCCGCCACGTCAATGTGCGTAACTCCGGCGTAGCGCCTCTCTGCCTTTCCCAAAGGCCAGCACATAATCTCGACGCATGAGTATCCTGTCTGAGCTGCAAAAGATATCACCTTCTCAAATGTCTGATCTGCTAAGATCGCACTTACAAAACCGAGCTTAATCATTTTCATAACTCCTATTACATAACTTCGACCCAGGTTTTTTTCTCATTACTCTCCATAATCTTCTCACACAGAACAAGCTCACGCAGCCCATCCCGGAAGGTTGGATAAGAGACAGGCCCTGACTTCTTACCAGATATGTAGCCGTACACTTCCTTGAATAGCTGCTTGAAAGTGTCGGGGAATCCTTCATTATGGCCGCCGGGATAGTCAATCAACCCACGACATTCAGGATAAACCAAGGACGGGTCTCTCATCATAACTTCATTATTACCGTCACGGTTCCCAATCCAGAGTTGGTTCGGCGTCTCGGATTCCCATGCAATGGCTTTTTTTGAGCCGTCTATTTCGAAAGAGAGCCTGTTCTTTCTTCCCGCAGCCACCTGGTTGACGGTCATAACACCCCGGCCTTCGTTTTCGAATCTAAAGAGGACCGTTGCATAATCCTCGGTATTTATGGGCATGTCCTGATAGTCTTCCGGCTTGATGACCTTGCCGGCATAGGTCTCGACGGGCTTTAAGGGCTTTTTTCTGACTTTGTGAAAAGTCGCAAAATCGGCGCAGACCTCACGAATCTTAAGGCCCGTTACAAATTCAATAAGGTCCATCCAGTGAGAGCCAATATCGGCGATGGCCCGGGACTGCCCGGATTGGTCCGGCTCCAGCCGCCAGTTGTAGTCCGTCGGATGGAAGAGCCAATCCTGCAAATAAGAGCCTTGAACTGCAAATATCTCGCCCACGTCACCCTTGTCAACCATCAATCGAAGCTGCCTCATCAGCGGGTAGTAACGGATATTGAAGTTAACAGCATTCACAAGACCTTCTCTATCTGCCAGCTCGACAAGCTCCTGGGCCTCAGCCACGCTGATGGCAAGAGGCTTTTCGCAAATAACGTGCTTTCCTGCCTGCAGGGCCGCTTTAGCCATTTCGTAATGCAGGTAATTCGGTGAGCAGATGTGAACAGACTGGACCTGGCCGTCTTTCAGAAGCTCTCTGTAATCGCCGTAACACTGTTCAATGCCGAGTATTTCGGCCTTTGACCTGGCAACGTCGTCGGAACATTCCGCCAAAGCTACAACATCGATATCGCCCAAGCGCCTCAACGCCTCGATGTGAGCCGGGCCAATGAAACCCGTGCCTATGACACCGACCTTAATTCTTTCCATATCTCTGATTCCTTACACTTGCTCACCGGCGTTATGACAAATCAATGCCGGTCGGCAGATTCGAGATGAGCTCGTTGTTGGCGTTTAGCGTTACACCTTCTTCGATTGTAAGCGCAACATTCGCACCGTCTGTCACCGCTCCCCGCACGTTCCTGATTTTCTTCGAATCGCCGATCCTGACCACGGTAAGACCACTCTCCAAAAGACTCTGGTATACGCCGTCATTAGGTTTGACTTTGGCAAGAACGACCGTGTCAACCTTCACTTGAGAACGCTCAAAGGTACTACTGACGATAACGACCGTGCCGTCTTTCTTGATCTCCAGGACCGAAGAATCAGGGATTATGCTGACAGGGTATTTATAAGTCTTACTCTTTAAGCCCTCGCCGTTGCCGCACGCAAAGCGCTTGAGCATCACATCGCGATGGCACGGCTCCATCCATTCGGCGAAGTCGCAATTCTCAGTAACAATCGTAACCTTCTTACCGGCACAGCCGAGCATCTCGGCAGTGTCGGCGGCGCCAAAGTGGTCGCCCCAGATTAGCACGTTACCACCGCATTCGACCGGCTTTGCCTTATCATCCGGATAGTACTCACACTTGGTATTCTTACACCGCAGAACATCGTCAAACGTGGTAACAAAGGGCAGGTCGATTCCAGGAATGTCGGGCTTTGCAACCGTGCCTCCTGCAGCGAATAAAACAACATCGAATCCCTTCAGGTCTGAAGCCTTTGGCTCGGTGCGGAACTTCACCGCTACCTTCAACTTCTCGAGCTGGAACCTGAGCCAATCAGCATACCACCGCATTTTGTTCTTTCCCGGCACTGTACAACAATACAACATTGCACCGCCAAGCTCACCGGTTCTTTCGAACACAGTAACTTTGTGTCCACGCAAAGCACAGATTCGAGCCGCCTCCATACCCGCCGGCCCACCACCTATGACTGCAACCTTGCAGGATTTTTTAGCGGGCCGCAGATGAATGAATCGCTCATCTCCAACAGCCGGGTTAATCGCACACCGCATATCACGCTTAATCATCAGCGATTCCTGCCAGCAGCCAACAAGGCAGGAAATGCAGCGTCGTATCTCCTGCTTTTTGCCAACCTTAGCCTTGTTGGCCCAATATGGGTCGGCGATTAACTGGCGGCTAAAGCCGACCATATCGGCTTTTCCCTCGGCCAGAATCTTCTCGCAGTAGTCAGGATTTCTTAAGGAATGGCTGGTAATAACGGGAATCCTGACGTGTTTCTTAACTTCCTCGGCTGTGTACGTATTCCATCCTTCGGGATAATACATCGGGTCCATTACTGCACCGGGCGACTCAAATATCCCTGCACTGATATCAACGTAGGCCAAACCCATTTCTTCCATAAGCTTAGCCACCTTAACTGTTTCATCGAGTGTCCGTCCTCCTTCTATCCATTCATCGCCCGAATAGCGAATACCGAGAGGATAGCCCTTTCCGCATTTCATTTGAATCCGAGTAATAATCTCCATCGTGAAACGCATCCGGCCCATAAAACTCCCGCCGAAACGGTCGTTTCGCTTGTTCACAAACGGACTCATAAATTGTGCGATAAGGTAGCCATGGGCGGCATGAAGCTCCACGGAATCAAAACCCGCCTGCTGCACCCGCCAGGCGGCTTCACCGAACTTTTCAATCAGGTCGTATATTTCCTCGACTGTCATAGCACGTACCGATTTGCCCTGGGCAATACTCTCGGCATATATGACCTCATGCCCGGCAGAGCCCGGGACATCCAGCACATGGTCACTGGCGGACATCAGGTTCTTACGGGGCCATGCCGCCTGGCGACCCGGATGCTGTATCTGAACGGCACACTTTGCCCCGTAACGATGCATTGCCTCAGCGAGATGAGCAAGACCCGGAATCAAAGGGTCCTCATCTGCGGCCACACAGGTTACTGTCGGCCTGCCGGTTAACTTATCTGGTGTGGTTGCACCGACAATAATAAAACCACAACCTCCCTTGGCGATTTGCTCATGATAAGTGATGACCCTTGGATTTATAGAGCCATCCGCATTGGCCGAACTGATGTCTGTCGGCACCATCGCAATCCGATTGGAGATTGTCATATTGCCGATCTGAATCGGACTGAACAAGTTAGGATAATATTTATTCTTCATGATTTCTGCCTCCATAATGCGCATGCTTTTTCAAATATCTATGTCCGCGTGCGAAATGAACATCTACTCTTGGCCGCTTCTCTTATAGCATTCCTCCATAATAGTCTCAGTCCGAGTTGCTCCGAATCTCGTACAGCCGACCTCCCTGACCTTCAAAGCCATCTCCAGGTCGCGTACACCACCGGCAGCCTTTACTTGCACGTTTTCAGAGACGCTGGCCCGCATCAGCCGCAAATCCTCTATAGTTGCTCCGCCGTCCGCGAAACCGGTCGAGGTCTTGAGAAAATCAGCCCCGGCTTGCTCTGAGAGCCGGCAGGCAATCTTCTTTTGCTCATCGGTAAGGTAGTAATTCTCGAAAATCACTTTGACCACTACGTTGTGACGGTGGCCCGCCAACGGCGGGTTTTGATCCAAACCAGCTTTGCTGGCCTCAACAACCGCCTGGATGTCCTTCTTGACGTAGTCGTAGTCACCACTGCGAAGTCTGCCGATATTAATCACCATATCCAGCTCGACCGCGCCGTCTTTGATGGCCTGCTCAGCCTCGAAGACTTTAGTCTCGGTCTTGTTATAGCCGTGCGGAAAGCCGACAACAGTGGTTGTCTTGACATCTGAATCCTGAAGTAACTGTTTGACTAATGCCACTTCAGATGGACGGCAGCAGACCGTGGCAACCTTATACTTCTTCGCAATCTGGCAGCCTTTGCGAACATCTTCCTCGGTCAGCTCAGGCCGCAGCAGCGAGTGGTCTATCATTTGTGCAATATCATCACAAGTGTAGTCCATAAATACCTCCTGAACCCTGCCCACTCGATGGGCGGGGTGAATTGCGATTCAAATTCAGCACTCCACCTGTGCCTGCGCCACCTGTGTCGAAGCAAACACAGGTGCAGGCAGCGGTGCTCTACAGCTTGGGGCAGAACAGGCAGAACATATATCATATATGATCCCACGGCAAGGAAAAAACTACGAATTTCTGTACTTAGAGCTTATCCGAATAACTGCCTCGTTATGAGGCCGAGCGAAAAGTTCGAGGCCAAGACGGTAATCCAAATTGTTAGCCCTCGGCACTGTCGGGGGTTGCTTTTCTTGGAGCAGTGTATGGTGCGATATTTCGCACCATTCCCCTAATCAGCAGGGAACTTCTTGTATTCTATTGAATTCCGTTGAACCGCGCATGACGATTGTAATAACGTGCAAAACCGTTACACTGAAATTGAAACAAAGAAAAGATTTTAAAATTACCCACTAAACTTAATTTGAATCTCGTCGGTTTTGTCAAGTTGATTACTTTGTTATACGCTTTCTGTGAGTAGAGGATTTAATCCTTTTTCCATTCTTTACAATTCATAGAATTCCTTACTTCTTGCAATTCTTCTGATCCTATTCCATACTTAAAAAAAGCATTTCTAAGCAACGGATAACAATCTTTATAAATTGTCATAGTATGGTTATCATCAGCTACAAATAATTCGTAATTCTTAAAATATTTCCCAAGTTCAATTCCTATTCGATAATCTGAAACATGATCATGTTTACCTGCTAAATAGAATATTTCAGTTTCGACCTCCTTAAACTTTTCTAAAGGCGGAAATGTTGGAGCCAACACCTTTTTCTCTTCAATTAATTGCAAGAACGGCTCACATAACTTGTTAAGGCTGCCATAAAAAGGATCAATATATGCAGGATCAGGATTTAACATATATTCTGCACCAACTTCAAGAGGACGTAAATTACAACCTATGTCCCACCCGCTCATATCTTTCTCAGGTATAATCTTTTTTGAAAAATCAAAACCTTTCTTTTGTAAGTAGCTTTCATAAAGGCTTTTCTTCCCTTCATATAACTCACAAATTAGATTTTTCAGTTCATCTTTTGGATTCTTACTTGCATAAGGAATACCTTTTAATATCCAAAATAATTGATAATTTGGAACGATATTCTTCTTCATCACTTCTTTCAGTTTCACATGAAGTGTTGGATCAATATCATTCAATTTGTTATAAAAGTATTTGGACTCGGGATATCCTAATTGTTTCATAATAATCGGATTTGGTGCAGCACGAATAAATGCACGATGTACATATTGTGAATACTTTGCCAAATATCTCTGCACCAAGCAGCCTCCACCTGACCTGCCATATATTAAAATCTTTGTATCTGGCTTTTCTTTAAACAAATTTTTGCGAATATGTTCAATATCTTCGATAACCTGATTCGATGATAATACCCGATAAGCCCTTTCCCAATTAACTGTGCCGTCTCTATCCTTCAGTTCAATATATGAATATTCTCTACCTCTGTGATGATAATATAAAACGTTAAAATGTTGAAAAAAATGATATCGTTCTGCCAGTTCATCAACATTTCCTGGAATAGTGAATTCCTGTTGTGCATCTTCGAAAAAAACGATGGTTGGTTTTTTAAAATCAAAATTACTCGTTATTTCATAGTACTGAATAAAGGTGCCCTCTTTAGGATTTGCATAGTCAATTGGAAGTTCAATACTTCTATGGTAAAAATCTTCTATTGGGTATTTATGATCTTGAGCGTATAATTGTACTATGGAAAATAGTATTACAATTAATGATATTAATAGAAAACGCATTTTTTATTCCTTTCAATCATTTTTTATGCGTATAACTATGTATATATGGTTTCCGCATAAGACTCCTGACCTATCCGAGCCTCAGTATAACACCCCTTTGCCCAAAGTCCATAAGTAATCCCTCCGAAACGATGGGTGTCAGCCACTGAGCGAACGTAGCGAGCGAAGTGGATGTTAGTTTTCCCGCAAATTTGTACTTTCCCCCCTAATCACCAGGGAACTGCGTCTATTTTATTGAATTCCGTTGAACCGCGCGTAACAAGTTGATCACCGGTTGGAACAGCATCAGATAAAACTGATACAAAAAACATAACTCTTAATCACGCCAAATCTAATCAAAAAGAAAGGCTGTTCCAATCCGATGAATGTATTTGTCATGTGGTTTTAAACAAAATATCTTCCTTTATCTATCATTCGTTAATTTAATCCAATCAAAAATATCTCTAAGCACTTCAGCCTGCCCATCATAAATATTCCCATTCTCGTGTCTGATAAAACCATGATCAAAACCAATATAGTTTTTCCATGTTAAATTGTTCTTCCCAGCTTTTATAAATTCAGCAATAACAATATCTGATCCGATCGCTGGAGCACTACGGTCAGAAGTAGGTATACCTAAAAATATAGGAACATCAACTCTCATTAAATCTTCAAGAGTTACTCCAAAACTGTATGAGTCCCATCTTTTGTATGTGTGCCCAAGTAACTCTTTTAATGAATCACCATGTTGATGTACATCCTTAAACTTGTCAATAAGCCAATCATAGTCTTCTAAAAACTCCGATTCATTAATCTTATTCGTTTCTAAATCCCTCCGTTGAGTAATCAAAAAATCCAATAGACCATGAGTCGCAGAATATCCCAACAAAACCATGTGTGTAACTTTTGAATTTATTGCAGCAACATACGGAGCAACCATAGATCCTTCTGAATGACCAATAAGAACAAGCTCTTTTTGATTATAAATATTATGATCATTAAGGTAATCAATTACTGTACTAACATCATTCCCTCTACCCTCTTTTGTAGCATGTTCAACATACTCTTGTGAACATTTTTCATATCCAGAGGCATTTACATTATCACCAAATTTGACTCCTCGCTTTTCAATGCAGATGATATGCCAATCTTTTTTATGCTTTTGCAATTGCTTAAACAGAAACGGTTTGTAAATTTTATCCCCGGCAAAAGAAAAAACAGAATTCCCTCCAGACCCTTGGAGAATAAAAATGACCGGTTTTTGATGCAACTCTCCATCTTTTGTAGTCGAAATATATGTTTCAATTAGACTACCGTCTCTTCTTGGAATTTCTATTTTATGTAGGAATATGCCATCAGATAAAACGATTATCCCTTCTGGATAAAGAGAAGTACATGAAACCAGCAACAAGAAGATGAGAATTATGTTCCTTAATTGAGCCATTTTATGAAACCAATTTCTTCTATTTGTTTGAGTTTTTACCACGTAACTATGCATATATGGTCTCCAGATAAGAACCCACAAGCGCCTGACTGTCGGCATAACACCCCTTTTTATTCAACACATAAGCGCCTTTTATAAAAACAGTTATGACATTCCACTTTCTTGTCAAGCCTCTTATGGTTCCCGTATAACATCCCGAACTTCTCGTCATTCAGAGTAATCCCAGCCGCTGTTGTACCCTCCTAAAATACAAAAAAAATCTGATCTGTCAAGAAAGAATTGACAAGCAAAAGGTTGTTGCTTCTCGCATAATACAGTGATTTGACTTAGGCAACGGTGTACTCAACCGTTTTAATCCTTGGATTATCACTTAATTTTGGTCAATTCGACAGACCTGTTGCATCTAAGTTGCTTATCTCTGGCCGGTAAACCTCATGCGATACGCAATACGCTTCACGCAATACGCAATACGAGCCATCATCAAGTGCCGTGTCTCGGACATTTTTTAGGATTTCACTTGAAATTTAGCAAATATATGGTACAATACCCGCCTATTAGCCAGCAGGCTAACATAAACCGTCAGCAGGCGAAGATGACATTTCAGTTTGCATGTCGTAAGCTGCAGCGCAGCAAGAACTTATAGCCAGCCAGCAGGCCCAGCCAATCAACCATGGACTATGAACAATGAACCATGAACTATGAACAATGCACCATGAACTATGGACAATGTACCACGAAACACGCTTACCGCAACCGATACGAGCTGCGCATCCGATTAACGAAATTCTCCTCTACACTTGTAGAGAATCCTCTACAAATCGACCTTTTTATGCAAAACAAACCCAAAGTCAAGTACGCTCAAATCAACGTAAGCTCTTATATAATAAGTAAATATGTGAAAGTGGACATTTGGTGAAATCAGAAAAACAAACCCAATTCAAACCCAAACAAAGCCTGTCCTGAGCGCAGTCGAATGGGCCAATCTTGCCCGCCGTAGGCGGATTACCAAAAGGGGAAAATTCATGCAAAGTGTTTATTTACAAAGGATTATGAAGAAAAACGCGAATAAGAGCTATGAAAAAACAAAGCCAAAACAAACCCAATTCAAATCGGAAGACAGAGGTCAGATTTCAGATGTCTGTCTTCTGTCCTCTCTACTTCTAACTGCGTTTGTACTTTTCCCAATATTCGGGCAGGAGTTCTTTTACCTTGGCTTCGAACTCCTGGTCGCTGATGGCAGTCAAACGACCATGCTCATCATACTGGTCAATGACCCAGCGAGCCAGTTTGTGTATTTTAATTTTATTGATTCTTTCTTCACCCTTCAGTCCGAAGAACTCGTTGACCCAATGGACCACACCATCGGTGCCGCTTTTATCAGTGATAGCCACACGAGGCGGCCGGGCGAGCAGTTTCTCGGTGTCGAAAATATTATATATCTGCTCATCACGACGAAGCCCATCGGCGTGGATACCGGCACGCGTAGTATTGAACGACCTGCCCACGAACGGATAGTTATCCGGTATCGGCAGACCAATGGAACGCATATAGTCGGCCAGCTCAGTGATTACCATTGTGTCAATTCCGCAAAGGTCGCCCTTTAATGCGATGTACTCGAAAATCGCGCCCTCGAGAGGAGGATTTCCTGTGCGTTCGCCGAAACCGAACAACGTGGTGTTCACAACATCGCAACCATACAGCCAAGCGGTCCCGCCATTAGTATGTACTTTGTGAAAGTCGTTGTGTCCGTGCCACTCGAGGCGGTCGCTCGGCACACCACATTCGCGGTTTAACTTATAGATAAGTTTCGGGATGCTTCTGGGAAGCTCAGCGCCAGGATAACTAATTCCAAAACCCATAGTGTCACAAAGACGAATCTTGACGGAGAGCTCTTGCGGGACCTGGCTGCTCATTTCCATCAGTCGCTCAACAAATGGAAGGACAAACCCATCGATATCTGCGCGCGTCAAATCTTCAAGGTGGCAGCGAGGCCGCACACCTTCCTCGAAAGCCGCCTCCACAACTTCGCAATAGCTGTTCATACATTCGGCCCGGCTGCGGTATTTCAATTTTTGGAATATGTGGTAGTCTGAGCAGCTTGTGAGCATACCGGTTTCTTTCAATCCGGCTTCTTTGACTAAGCGGAAGTCTCCTTTAAGCGCCCGAATCCAGCCGGTACACTCAGGATATTTATGGCCCAGCGCGCGGCATCTCTCAAGCGTTTCACGGTCGTTCTTGGTATAGAGGAAAAATTCCGTCTGCCGTATCACCCCGTTGGGCCCGCCAAGGCGGCTCATCAAGTCATAGATGTGAACCATCTGGTCAATAGTATAAGGCGGACGAGCCTGCTGGCCATCGCGGAAAGTCGTATCGCTAATGAAAATGTTCCTGTCTTTAACAGCCCCGAAGTCAAACTCCACTGCTTTGCCGTCGATGTTTTCAATCACCGGTCCTTCAAAACGAATCAGCGGGGGTAAGCTGTATGGATAGGTATCCTCCAGCAGGTTCGGCTCCTTAACATCCACTAAAGGATGATGTTTTTTCGCTCTGTTCATTGTATTTCCTTTCGTCTCTCGTGTTACAGACTATTGCTCCACGTCAACGCCCTGTTCCTTGCAGACCTCGGTAATGAATTCGATTGCTTTGCCGACAGTTTCCACCGAGAGAGCGGCATCTTCGTCCATTTCAATTCCGAACTCTTCTTCGAACATAGCGACCAGCTCAATGGACTGCACGCTTTCGGCTCCTAAGTCAGCGGTGAAACTGTCTTCTAATTTGATTTCGTCCGGGGTAAGTTTTAAAACCTGTGCGGTTACTTCTTTAACACGTTCTTCTACTGTTGCCATTGATTCACTTCCTCTTCATTTCTATCGGTTTAACATTGCTCTTCGGCCTTTTTTAATGGCCTGATTTCTCATCGGTGCCGTCATTTCAAAGACGGCATCCCACATACTTTGCTCGGCTTGGGTCCATTGGCAATCACGCCGGCTCATTGCCATTTTGGCCGTCTCATACAATTTCCCTTTGCCGAATCCTTTTGTTACGATACCCTCAATGAACCATGCAAACGCCGGTATGAACTTCGGCAGCGGCTTACCTGTGCCCATAATCAGAGCCATCGGCCCGACATAAGAGCCGGTATTAAAGAGCGTTCCGATTGACGTCTTAACGTGGTCACCGATAAGAGAGCCGACTTTAACCGAGCCGGTATCGATCGCCCGTCGTCCGTCTAACATTACCGAGACGGTGGAGTAGTCGTTTTTCAGGTCGCTGTTGGTCGTAAACGCTCCCAGATTGACCCACTCGCCGACATAGGCATGCCCTAAAAAACCGTCATGATACTTATTCGAATATCCCTGGATAATCGACTCTTCCACTTCACCACCAATCCGGCAGAGAGGTCCGATTGAATTGCCCTCATGGCACTTTGCACCGAGCAGGATTGTTTTTTTCCCAATGTAGCAAGGTCCTTCAATACGGGTGAAAGGATGTATCTCTGCGTCCTCGTCGATATAGACCGGACCATGCTCGGTATCGATAACCACCATCGGATGCACCATCGCGCCGGGAGCGATATAGACGTCCTTTTTGCTGCCCCGAATTGCGTTCGGCTGTTCAACCGTACCCTCAATACCGTATTGCGCCGCTGCTGCAAAGTCAGCCGTTATCTGCTCGGCATTTGCCAGAATTAGGTCCCAGATGTACCGCCACGTCGGCAGTGCGGACCTGACATTGGGCAGTCTCTCCTTAGCTTCAGTTATAAACTTTCCAATCTCGTCTGTCGGCAGCCTGGTAAGGTCATCTTTGGTAATTCGTGCATACAGCAGGCTGCCTTGTTCATCAAGCCCGACCTCACTGGGGCCTTTGGCCGCTATATCAAAGCTTTCCGCCTTGACCCGCGGGTCCAGGACAAGCAGGTCATCGCCGTCCAGGATGGACGAGTCGTTGACCCTGCCCCTCCGAGGGGCGGGGTTAACTGGGCTGCCGGCGGATTCGGCCTTTGCGCGATATGAATCTGCCATATAATCAGCCACGAAATAGGCTACATCGCTCACGCCGACCTTATCGACGAGCTTTTGGCCAAGCGAGGTGAAACCGCATCGAAGCTCCCAGAGCGGATGACTCAACGCCATAGGATAAAAGTTGCCTCTCCCGATAGAATCGGGATTGGGGCTATCAAGCAGAATTAATCGCATAAATCTATTCCTTTGTGTTCCCGCAAGGCGGGTTCCTTTCCGCCTTCGCAAGGCGACGAAGCCGCCCCTGCTTCCGCAGGGGCAAGCTTGTCCCCGCGAAGGCGGGGAGCGGAGTCGGCTGGATTCCCGCCTTGCGGGGCAGTTTCGTTTAAGGTTGTCGATGCTCGTATCGTTGCTTGTCCTGGAAACTCGAAACTCGTTTTTATCCAGTATCCTGCTTCCAGTCTCCAGCTTCGATACCAGCTTCGAGGACGCTAAACCAGCTTCTATACGACCCCACTTACCCATTATAGGGTTCCCGCAAGTCGGGTCCCTTTGGGTTCCCGCAAGTCGGGGTCCCTTTCCCTTACTCCCTTTACTAAAGACCATCTGCGGGTTCCCGCAAGGCGGGGTCCCTCACCTGCAAATAGTGCTTTGGAAATCATACTAAAGGGCATAAATCGTGTCAACTGTTTATTAAATTTGAAATTTGAAATTTGAAATTTCAGATTGTGCCCTTACGATTGTAAAAAAAACCATTACCTGTGCCTGCGCCACCTGTGTCGAGGCAAACACAGGTGCAGGCAGTTATCTTAATAAAGCAAAACAGAAAAACTACAAAGCCACATTATTAAGTTGACGGACAAGAACTTCTTTAGTAAAAAGGTAGAGAACATTAACATATCTCCAAAGTGAAAGGAAGTCTCATCATGATTGCACAAACAAATCCCGGTTTATCGGGACTGTCGCGACTTGGCTCCGCCAAGCGAGCCACGGCGGAGTGGATTAGCACGAGTCCCGTCCCGTCTTCGACGGGCGGGACGAGCGTTGTTTTGTTATTGATGTTGGCAGTCATTCTTCACCTCGGCTGTGCTGAACAGGATTCTTCCTCGGAACTTGAGCAAGCGCAGCAAATCCTGGACGCAAGCGGTGTGAAAGGCGGCTTAATAGTCCACGTGAACTGTGGGGACGGAAAGCTCACGGCCGCACTGCGCGCAAATGACAGTTACCTGGTCCACGGCCTGGACGCCGATGCAAAGAACATCGAGCAGGCCCGTAAGCATATCTCCGCCTGTGGCGGACTCAAGCTTTACGGCAAGGTATCGGTCGAACAGTTCAAAGGTAACCGCCTGCCTTACACCGACAATCTTGTCAACCTCATTTTTTCGGAGCAGG
The DNA here is from genome assembly GCA_041862635.1 of Phycisphaerae bacterium. Classification (GTDB taxonomy): domain Bacteria; phylum Planctomycetota; class Phycisphaerae; order Sedimentisphaerales; family Anaerobacaceae; genus NIOZ-UU13. The sequence goes on from JBGVTO010000078.1 coordinate 38,866, forward strand.
AAATAGATATCCCGATGGACGAGATTTTGCGCGTTTTGGTCCCCAACGGCGCCGCTTACATCAAGAAGGGTAATGTATGGACAAAGACGGTCAAGCCGCGTCCCCAAGAGATAGACGAATGGACCCATTACATGCACGATGCGAGCAACAATGCCGTGGCCCACGATTCGGTCGTGGGACCACCTCGCCATTTGCAATGGGTTGGAAGTCCGAGATGGGCACGTCATCACGACCACATGGCCAATGTGAGCGCGCTCGTATCGGCTGCAGGACGGCTCTTTTACATCTTTGATGAAGGCCCGACTGCCTCCATCCAGCTGCCTGCAAAATGGTCGCTGATTGCGCGGGATGCTTTCAATGGCACGATTTTGTGGAAGCGGCCAATTTCGTCATGGAATACTCATCTGTGGCCTCTCAAGAGCGGACCTGCCCAGCTTCCTCGCCGACTGGTCGCTGTAGGGAACCGCGTCTATGTTACGCTCGGACTCGATGCCCCGTTGACCGTGCTTGATGCGGCGACAGGCCGGACTATCCGAACCTATGAAGGTACTAAAACAACCGAGGAGGTCATTGCTTCGGATGGTGTGCTGTTCCTGCTGGTTACGGATTCTCCGGTAAAGTGGAAAGATTTCAGGCCGGAGTCCACGTATATCTGGGACCCTACGAATCGAGCGAACAAAGACTGGGCGTGGGATGAAAAAGAGCGAAGAATAATGGCTGTTCAGGCCGACACAGGGAAAGTCCTGTGGCAGAAGGCCCAGCGTATAACTCCGCTGACTCTGGCCGTTGACTCAAAATTTGTTTACTTCCATGACGGGGAAAAGGTCGTGTGCCTGGACAGGGAAAATGGCGAGCAAAAGTGGAGTTCGGAGCCAGTCGACAGACGCTCTCCCATTCTGACCGGTTATGCACCAACGCTTGTCGTGTACGAGGATGTCGTCCTGTTCTCAGGTGGAAACAGAGCCATAACGGCCTTCTCGGCGCAAACCGGCGAGACGTTATGGTCGGCCAAGCAAGCCCGGTCCGGGCACAATTCTCCGGAGGACCTTCTTGTTATCGACGGCCTGGTCTGGTCCGGAGCAATCGCAAACGGAAAAGACACAGGTGTATTCACAGGAGTGGACCTGCACACAGGTCAAATCAAAAAAGAGTTTCCACCTGATATTGACATTTATTGGTTCCACCATAGATGCCATCGCAGCAAAGCGACCGACCGGTATATACTAACGTCGAGAACCGGCATCGAATTCGTTGACCTGGACTCGGAACACTGGACCACAAATCACTGGGTGCGAGGCGCCTGCCTTTACGGTATTATGCCTTCCAACGGGCTGGTTTACGCGCCACAACATCCCTGTGCCTGCTACATTGAGTCGAAGCTGTTCGGATTCAATGCTTTGGCTCCGGCATCCACCTCCCGCGAGGTCCCGAAGGAAGTACCTGACGCTGAAAGACTCGAGCGAGGCCCGGCATACGGCAAAATCGACAATCGACAACCAAAAATCGAAAATCCGGAAGACTGGCCCACTTATCGCCACGACCCTGCGCGCAGCGGCTTTACAAAAACATCCGTCCCCGCCGAGTTGAAATGCTCGTGGCAAACCGACCTGGGTGGCAAACTCAGCAGTGCAGTGCTCGCCGATGACAAGCTTTTCGTGGCATCCATCGACACCCATACGGTATATGCCCTTGATGAAAGTTCAGGGAAAATACTCTGGAGCTATACGACCGGCGGGCGGGTTGACTCACCGCCTACAATCTATAAGGGCCTGGTCCTTTTCGGCTCGGCTGACGGCTGGGTTTATTGTCTTGCCGCCTCCGACGGTGCGCTTGTCTGGCGTTTCCGCGCGGCACCCAAAGACCTTCGATTGACAGCGTTTGAACAATTGGAATCAGTCTGGCCGGTCCACGGCAGTGTGCTCGTCCAGGACGATGTCTTGTACTGCGTTGCAGGAAGGTCGATGTTCCTGGATGGAGGGATACGCTTCTTACGGCTCGACCCGAAAACAGGGCAAAAACTATCTGAGAATATTCTCGATGACCGCGACCCGGAGACAGGCGAGAATCTTCAAGTGTACGTCAAAGGTCTGAATATGCCGGTTGCACTGACGGACGTTTTGTCAAGTGACGGCCAATATGTCTATATGCGGTCTCAACGGTTCGACCTGCAGGGGACACGCCGGCAAATCGCCCCGAGGGACGCCACCGAACAGACCGGCGAGGCCCGCCCATCGGATGGGCTGGCCGAGGGAACACATCTGTTCTGTACAATCGGTTTTCTGGACGACTCGTGGTTCCACCGCTCCTACTGGATGTTTGGTAAAAGCGTCGCTTCGGGCTGGGGCGGATGGCCCCGTGCCGGCCGTTATGTACCGTCCGGGCGGATTATGGTTTGTGACGAGTCCTCTGTCTATGGCTTCGGGCGCAAGCCCGAATATCTGTGTCAATCATCGGTGTTGGAATATCAGCTTTATGCCGCCGACAAGCAAATCAAGGCCGAATCAATTCAACGCGTTGTGGCGGCTGAACGCCAAATGAATGTTAGCTCCGAAAAGAGAAACTCTTCTGTCGCCGACAGGGGAGTTCGCAAGAGTTTCCCGCTATCGGCCCGCTCTGCGGTCAGTTTCAATTGGTTGGATGAGGAACCCTTGCTTCATGTTCGGGCTATGGTTCTGGCCAACTGCCCCGACTTGCCCCCGCGTCTTCCTGGCGTAAGACAGGAGCGGGGGCAGGGGCAGGCAAACAAAACACTATTCATTGCCGGGCCGTTGGATGTTGTTGACGAGGAAGAAGCGTTCTACAATCCCAACGACGAAGGGGTCCTGGCCAAACTCGACAAACAGATCGCCGCCCTTGAAGGGCAAAGTGGTGCTTTGCTGTTGGCAATGTCCGCCTCGGACGGGAAGAAACTGGCCGAATATAAGCTCGACTCACCCCCCGTTTTCGATGGTATGGCCGCAGCGAATAACCGGTTGTACCTTGCGACCAAAAATGGTAAAATAATGTGTTTTGCAGGAAATAAATAGTAGTCTGTCAAATTTGATTTGATAGCTTGGAAGGGTGGCAGCCTCAAGCGCAGCTTGGGGATGGCTGCTCCTGCATTGACCATCCCCAAAGCCTTCGGCTTTGAGGCTGCCACCCAATCGTGAGTAGACAACTTACAGATTCAAACTTGACAGACTAATAGTGGAGTCCAGAAATATGAAACGACAGCGCAACACAATAATAATGTTAATGGTCCTTTTCGTTTTAGTACCATCGTCGGCCTTTGCCTGTTCGGTGCCGGTTTTTCGATACGCGATGGAAAGATGGCCGGCGGACTATTATGAGGCGGTATTAATCCATCGAGGTCAGTTGACGGAGGACCAGAAGCAGCTACTGGATGAGCTTCGACAGGAAGACTCTGAGACAGAGGACCTTCTGAATTTACATATTTTGGAAGTCCCGATTTCTATCGGGATTACCGCAACTACAGACGAGAAACTTAAGAGTCTTCTATTAACGAGCGAAGATCTCCCGGAGACACTGCCGGTTCTTGTTCTCTGGTATCCCTGGCACAAAGGCCGGACACCCCCCATTTGGCAGGGTCAGCTAACTTCCTCAACAGTGAAGGCTTTGCTTGAGTCCCCGGTGCGTCAAAAGTTGGCTGAGCGCTTGATTGAAGGCCAGACAACAGTTTGGATTTTCGTTGAATCGGGTAACGCCGATAAGGACAAGGCAGCTCTTCGACTGCTCGAACAGGAACTGGAAACGGCAGCTCGCGAACTAAAAGAAGAAGCTGAGTCTATTCCTGAGGAGTTTGCGGTGCCTGAAATAACATACGCATTTTCGATTTTACCTGTTTCGCGTTCTGACCCCAATGAGCGTATGCTCCTGACCTTGTTGCTGAACAGCGAGCCGGACCTCGACGAGTATTCGGGCGAACCTGTCATCTTTCCTGTATTTGGGCGAGGCCGGGTCCTTTTTGCGCTTGTTGGGGAGGGTATTACAACGGATAACATTCGAGAAACCATCGCTTTTTTAGTCGGGCCCTGTGGTTGTGAAATCAAAATGTTGAATCCTGGTGTGGATATACTTCTGGCCGCTAACTGGGACGCAGCCGCAATGCGGTTCTATCAAGAGTTCTACGAGACATACAATGAGGTGCCGGAACTGACGGGCGTAATGCCGGAAGCACCGGATGAAGAGAATCTGAAAACAGAAGACAAAGAAATTGGAAATTCTCTGGAGGATAATGTCACAGCCTCTATGGATGGGCCGACCCCGGTTAACGACGTACCGGTCAACGCGGTCGATGTAAAAGAGCGAAAAGCACTTGGATTAGGCATTATGGGAACAACTGGGGTGATGCTGGCGGTCATTCTGCTGGTGGTTGTTTTGGGCACTATGGCTATCAGCCCTCGCAGAAAGGGACACCTATGACGATTTGGAAGCTGGTGACCAGCGAAATCCTGCATCGCAGGATGAACTTTGCGTTGGGTGTGCTGTCAGTAATGGTGGCCAGCGCTTCGTTCATCGGCTCTGTTACACTATTACGCATCCATGACCTCCGCACAGGCCAGATACTTGAAGCAAAACAGGAAGAGCTGGCTAAAAGAATGGCTGAGCTTAAAGACGACACCCGCAAGGCCATGCTCAAGCTTGGTTTTAACGTTGTCATTCTGCCCAAGGACCAGAATCTGGCTGACTGGTATGCGGAGGATTACGCATCTAAGTATATGCCCGAAGATTATGTGCATGAGCTGGCTAATTCCGGAATCGTTACGGTTCGTCATTTTCTTCCCAGCCTGCAGCAGAAAATCGAATGGCCCGAACGAAATCGCAAGATTATCCTGGTAGGCGCTCGCGGCGAAGTCCCAAATTTGCATAAGAATCCTGTCAAGCCCCTGGTGCAGCCGGTACCGCCCGGAACCATCAGTCTGGGTTATGAGCTTCATAGAAGCCTGGGCCTGAAGGTCGGTGAACAAGTTAAGTTGATGGGAAAAGAGTTTACAATACACGCCTGTCACAATGAGCGCGGGGATAAGGATGATATAACAGCCTGGATATACCTTGCAGAAGCCCAGGAATTACTGGATAAACAAGGTCTTGTCAATGCCATTTTAGCTTTGGAATGCCTGTGTACCGGAGACGCGTTGCCGCTAATACGCAAGGAGATTGCGGCCATCCTGCCCGGCACGCAGGTTATCGAACGAGGGTCCCGTGCTCTGGCACGCGCCGAGGCCCGTACCAAAGTCGAGGCGGAAGCTAAAACCGCCATCGAAAAGGAAAAACTGGGCAGGCAACACCTCAGGGCGGTTCGCGAGCACCTGGCGTCCATACTGACACCTGTTATTGTGACGGCTTGTGCAGTGTGGGTCGCGCTGTTGGGATTTACGAACGTCCGGGCACGGCGGGAAGAAATCGGGATTCTTCGTGCACTCGGAGTCTCTGCTAAAGGTATCCTGGCCCTGTTCCTCTCCAGGCATATCCTGGTCGGTGTATTAGGCGGGGCGTTGGGATTTTGCGCCGGCGTGCTGGCAGCCGTTTACTTTAGCGCGGCTCTCGAAGGAACACGGATATGGATAACCGGTACAGACCTTTCTGTGGCTGGTTTACTGGTGCTTTCTGTCGGAGGAGCCGCCGCTCTTGCGGTCATCGCCGGGTGGATTCCGACTATGACGGCAATTCGACAGGACCCGGCAGACGTGTTGAGAGAAGAGTAAACCCCTGCGAAAGCAGATACTATTCAATAAGCACGAATGGTAAATCCGAATATCGACCCAGCAACGCTGGGTTTTGATAGATACCCGCCGCTGGCGGGCCGAAATTCGAAACAAATTCAAATGACAAAAATTCAAAATCCTAAACGTTCTGGTCATTTGGACATTCAAATTTCGATATTGTTTCGTGCTTCGGATTTCTAATTTAGAATTTTTGTATCAAGAGTATGCTTGAGTTCAACAATATCAGCAAGTGGTTTGACGGCCCGGAAGGGAAAATAACGGCTCTCGATGAGGTCTGCTTATCCCTTTCGGCGGGCGAATTTTTAGCGGTGCGCGGGCCGAGTGGTTGTGGAAAGACCACATTGCTGTTGACGGCCGGTGGTCTTCTAAGACCCAACACCGGGCAGGTCAATCTGGATGGCCATGACCCGTATGCGGTCAGTCCCGAGAAACGAAGCCAGATGCGGGCACGCATGATCGGCTTCGTATTTCAGCAGTTTCACCTGATTCCATACCTGACGGTACGGCAGAACATCCTTGCTCCTTCGCTGGCCCTGCCAGCCAAAGAGGCCGACCAAAGAACGCAGGAACTCGTCAGCCATTTCGGGCTGGATGACCGTGCCGGTCATGTGCCGGCCCAGCTTAGCACCGGCCAGAGGCAGCGCACGGCCCTGGCGCGTGCTCTCTTGAATAAGCCGAAAATTATATTAGCAGATGAACCTACCGGAAATCTGGACGAAGGAAATGCTGATATTGTTTTCGGTTACCTCAGTCAATACGTCGCTGAGGGTGGATGTGTGCTGCTTGTTACTCACGATGTCAGAGCGGCCTCACACGCCACCCGCACCTTGCAGATGGTTGACGGGCGATTAATTGAGTAGGACCAACGTCCTGACAAAGAACCGCAATAAGCGTCGCACCAAATATCTACAATTGAATATCACCGACTCTTACCCGGTTGCTCTGGTTCCGGACGCTCTTGCCTGTTACCTCTATACAGAAGATTTTTTTCACATCGCATAAAGCGAGCAACAAACTTGCTGTTCGGCTTGGTCAGCAGCTCATCCAGAGAGCCGACCTGTTGCAGGATACCATCGTTTAAGATAGCTGCCCGGTCAGCTACAGTAAATGCTTCTTCCAGATTATGGCTTACATGGATGGTAGTCAGGCCGAGCCGGCGTTGAATGTTCAACAGCTGTGCGCAGACTTCCTGCCGGGTCACCTCATCCAGGGCGCAGACCGGCTCATCCAGAAGTAAAATTTTCGGCTGCAGAACCAGAGCCCGCGCCAAGGCAACACGTTGTTGTTCACCACCACTGAGACCGTGGATTCTGCGTCTCAGCAATCCTTGAATATCCAGCAGCTCTGCTGTCTCGGTAATTTTTGCCTGTATCTCTTTGTTTTTATAACCGCGTACGCGTAAGCCGAAGGAGATGTTTCGTTCGACGGAAAGATGCGGAAAGAGGGCGTAATCCTGAGGTACATACCCGATGCTTCGAGCACGAGGTTCAAGGTTGGTTACCTGATGCCCATCAATGTATACTCGTCCCGAATCAATCTTTTTAAGACCGCAAAGGCATTCCAGAAAAACGGTCTTACCCGAGCCCGGCGGCCCCAAAAGGATAAAGTATTCTCCCTTGGCGATGTTAATGCTCAATCGCTGCAGCTGGAACGTGCCAATGCGAAAAGTAATTTCTTCGGTACGAATCATCATCTCGCCAGGACCGAACCACCAACAAGGCGGATTCCTGTCACTGCAATCAAGGCTACAAAAATAAGCAGCAATGCTATTGCCAGAGCTACTTCAAGATTTCCGACTGATTGTTCAAGAAAAATAGTAGTGCTCAAAACTTCGGTTCGGCCTCGGAAAGAACCAACAAAAATCATCAACGGCCCGAAAAGTCCGAACGCCCGGGACCAGGTTAAAATGCCGCCGGCGATAATGCCGTTCCGGGCCAAAGGAAGACAAACACGGCGAAAACTGCCCCATTGTGTGCAGCCTAAAGTCAGAGCCACATTTTCATAACGCCGGTCAACATCGTCAAAGGCGGTCTTGGCTGAGCGGATAGCAAAACTTGCGGC
>JBGVTO010000079.1:0-6657 GCA_041862635.1 Phycisphaerae bacterium
TGAAGCGTACCTGTATATCCGACATCAATCCAAATTTCTTTATATGCGTTGGGAAATTCGTAGTTCTCGATCTTCAACGTAACGTAAATCATCCCATTATCGCAGAACACGCCAGACTCCCACCCACCGTTCATAGAGGTGGTGATGATAGCTTCTGCGGTCGAAGGATTTACTAACTCCTCAGGAGTAAACGTCCAGGTGGGGGGCCCTGCCGTGACCTGCTCTGAGGCTGTGAAATCGAAGGCCTGATGGGTAGTGCCAGGGGCATCTTCGTCCCACCACCCGAGGTGAGGAGACGAACCAATAGGAGTTGCGTTGCCCAGAGCCGTTGTGGCCGTTAAGGCCAATACTATAAGTGTTAAAAATAATCGTTTCATTTTAATTTCTCCTTAGTGCGTAAAATTACAAAAGTACTAAGTAGCAATTACATCAACCTCCAACCTGAAGGGCCCGCGCGCAACGACCCTCCGTATAGAAAGGAGGTTACAATTATCAGGCCTGGGTTAGGCGGGCCGCGGGCCAGTTGAGCAAAAGTATATGCCGGCGAAAAATGAATATACTGCTCAGCTCTGGGAGCCGGGCAGATAACTGCAGGATTCAGTAAGGATGAAAAGCGAGTTATTGCAAATTGAAGAGCTCCGGTACTGCTCCTGGTTCGCACAGAGACTATGCACTTACGCGATGCAATAAGGATGCTTGCCCTTCGACCCATTCGGCTATGCTCAGGGCAAGCTTTTGTTCGCTCAGGGCTAAAGGCTCTCTGCGCTTGCAATGACGAAAGAGACGCTGGTAATAGCAAGGACATTGTGCCGGCTGGTATTGCAGCTAAATGGTGAAGCAGGCCAATGTATTGTGTGCCTTCGATATCACTACGCAAACGACAGCAATCTTCAACCCGATACAGGCAGGCAGTATTATCGGGCGTTTTTCGCTGAATGTGTTTTTGGGAGCTCATATGGGCAGCTAACTGAGGAATGGCATGAAATCCAGCCTGGCCTGCCCACAGCAGGCCGGCCAGGGCTGCCAGCCAGAGCCTGCGGTCCTTAACCAATGAAACGCAAAGGAATCCAGTTAAGACCATGAAAAGCGCAGCAGGTATGGGTGGCAAAATCTTTGCGCCAACAGGTGCCAAGTTCCTTAAATCAGCGGGTGGCTTTAGAAGCTCTACGCCGATATTAGCCAAGTGAGCATTAGAAGGTTCGATAATATAGCTTGTTTTATGTACGAAGGAGATATGTGCTTCCGAAGTCGGTGACACAGCACCGGCAGCGAAGCTCTCATTGCAATCGCTTATCGTTGGCCCAGCTTTTGTCGCCGTGGCCGTAACGAGCAACAGCAATATAATCAGCAATTTATTATTTTTACCTGGGATTATTTTTCCCCCCCCGCCTATTCCGGCGCACTGACTGTTATACTAATGAAGAGTGAATCCCCCCACCTTTGAGGAACATTCTTATTGTGTATTATTTTATCAAATTCAGAACCAAATGTCCAGCAAAAAATGGGAAAAACAGGAGGTTTTTCAAAACAATTTTTGCATTTTTGAGATTATAGTCTATGCACGGTTATATCAGCTTTCACCGCCGAGCTTATACAGACTGCAATGGAGGTCAAAGACTTGTTTGGACAATCCTGCATACAAACAACTCTGCTCCGTTGAAAAGGGACGAATAATTAAAGGGATTTTCCTTGACGGGAAAGTGGATGATTTGGTATAAATAATATTGACTAAGCTTGTACAAGCGGATTCTGGGCCTCTGAAGTGTGGAATCCTTATAGTTTATCGAATAGAGGAGGAATAATTGTGTATTATGCGAGTACAGGTACCTCGCAACGAAGATATTTTGCATTTCAATTAACAACCTATATTTATTTGAAGGAGGACTATTATGTTAGAGAAAAAATTTGTAAGATTCTTACTCTGTCTGGTAGTAGCACTAAGTCTTTCAGCTACTGCAACCATGGGGGCCGATATTTTGTTTCTCACCTCATTTGATCCCACCCACATGCCAGGAGACGATGCGCTCAAAGCCTTCATCGAAGGTCTTGGACACACGGTAACGTATTTTGATGACGGTGAAGATGAAGCAGCTACTGAGGCCGCTGCTGCCGCCGCGGATTTGGTCTTTATGTCCGAATCTGTAGGCTCCAGCCAGGTTAATACCGAAATCACAGAGATTAAAGTACCTATGGTCATCACCGAGAGCTATGCCTGGGATGAGATGGGTCTGACACACGGCGGTGGCCAAGCCCAGAATGTGGTCACCACAGACATAGAGATCATTGACTCTGGGCACTATCTGGCCGCAGGATTCAGCGGGACCGTAACCGTTCTCACTAATATTTCGGGCGCTCGAGGCCCAGCTCGCTTTGGCAATGGTATCGCAGGGGATGAGGCCGAGGTCATTGCAACAGCCACACTTGCTGACGGGCAGACCTACGATTTTGTTTTTGTTTACGAAAAAGGAGCTGCAGTGGCCCAAGCTCCTGCGGATGGCAGTGACCCGTTTGCACCGGATGTCCGTGTTTGTCTGGGCTTTGATGAGCAATCGTACGTTGTATGGAATGAGAATGCTTATGCACTGCTTGAAGCGGCGATTAACTATGCGCTGGGTATGGCTGGACCGCCGACGCAGGCTCGGAGCCCCCGCCCGCGTGAAGGCGCCATAGATGTGCCACAGGATGCGGTTCTTAGCTGGAAGCCTGGAATCTATGCTGATAGGCATGATGTGTACTTCGGAACAGTTTCCGACGATGTCAGCGAATCCAGCAGGACCAATCCGCAGGACGTATTGGTAAGCCAAGACCAGGAAGATACTACTTATGCTCCCTCCAGCCTTCTCGAATTCGGCCAGAGTTATTACTGGCGGGTCGATGAGTTCAATGATGCTGAGCCGAATAGTCCATGGAAAGGTAATACATGGAGCTTTAGGGTAATCGACCATTTTATCGTGGACGATTTTGAAGACTACAATGACTATTCGCCCGACATTATATACGAAGCGTGGTTAGACGGATGGGAGGTCGAGGCAAACGGATCTACTATCGGCTATCCTGATCCTCCTGCTGCCGAGCAAAGTATTGTCCACGGTGGCAAGCAGTCAATGCCGTTTTTCTATGATAATAGTGGTACAGCAAATTATTCGGAAGCCGAACGTTCGTTTAGCCCCGCGCAGGACTGGACCAGAGAAGACGTTGGGATATTGTCGCTGTGGTTCAGGGGCCATCCGGCGTATGTCGGCGGCTTCACAGAAGGGCCGACCGGAACGTATACGATGACCGCCTCGGGCACGGACATCTGGGCTAACTCTGATGAGTTCCACTTCGCTTGGCAGGAGGCCTCCGGCGCCTTCTCGATTTCAGCAAAGGTCGAGAGCGTGGGTAACACAGATCCTTCTGCCAAGGCTGGCGTGATGATTCGTGATACGCTTGAGGCGGACTCGCGCAACGTCGCACTGCTTATTACTCCTGAAAACGGGGTCCGCTTCCAGTTTCGCAACTCCGCAGGCGGTGTTACGGACAGGTTTTTCGAAGAAGGCATTACCGCTCCTCAATGGGTAAAATTAGAGCGTACCGTAGGCGGACTTGTCAGGGCCTTTTATTCAGCGGACGGCAACACCTGGACACAGTTGAATGTAACGACGGTCTCCATGAATACACCGTTGTACATAGGCTTAGCGCTGACCAGCCATAACGCTGCTCTAACGTGTGAGGCCAAATTCTCCAACATTATCAGCGACGGTACGGGCCAGTGGGTCAACCAGGACATCGGGATGCTTAGTAATGAGGCTGAGCCGATGTATGTGTCTGTGGGAGATGGCAGCGGCACGTCTACTACGGTGTACCACGATGACCCCGATGTAGCATTGATAAACACTTGGACGGAATGGAACATCGACCTGAAAAAATTCAGTGACGCCGGCATTGTACTGACCGATGTCAGCAAAATGTCTATCGGCTTTGGCGATGCGGACAATCCGCAGCCTGGTGGTTCAGGTCTGGTGTTCTTTGATGACATTCGGCTGTATCTTGACAGTCTTCTCCCGTCGGTTATCACAATCAGTCCAGTTGACACCCTTGAGGCGACCGGTGACAATGGTACAGTTCTTTCAATCAATGGATATAACGTCAGTGATCTGATTCTTGGGACCACGACATTTTCCGGTGACCCGATGCATGCACAGTTCCCACCTGAGGATGCAGACAACTTTGACCTGAGTGTCGGGGCCAGTGCCGATGAGCAGGCCTATGTGCAAACCATGTTTGCTATGCCGGTTACCACTATCTTCATCATCGAGAAGGGCGGCAACGACACAGGTTATATGCAGGCTTTAGATGAGAAGGGCGAGCCGCTTGATGAGACGACTCCATTTTTACCTGCCGACTTTAAGGATACGGGCCTCATGGGAGTTCAAGACCAGAAAGTCGCCGCTGCCGTTATTTCGCTGGAAGTCCCGGTTTATGGTATTAGGGTCCTCCCGCCGGATGACAAGGCCTTAGGCTTTGACCCAACCAGCGTTTCGGGCGTACCCGCTCAGTAACCTGTATGAGGTTATTGCCGGTCAGGTATTTTGCTGAGTCGGCAGATTTTCTGTGATGGGAAAGCGGCTGATTTGGTATAAATGAGAATATTGAAGCTTATGCTTGTTCAGTCAGACATCTGTGGATTTGTGGCCATCCAGCCTATCTTGGCTTGGATCATCAAGGCCGAGAGGGTCGGAGCGGTACCGTGCCAAGATGGGCAGGCGCAATTCTTGCCGGGCTACGGCGGGCTCCGCCCCGACGAGTAGTTTTTCAGAATAGAGAAGGAGTTATTATGTATTATGTGAGGTAGAGAGCTGGAAAGCAGAACTTGTGCCTTGCGGATAAGATATTTTGCATTTCAACTAACAACTTATATTTATTAGAAGGAGGATTATTATGTTAGAGAAAAAATTTGTAAGGTCATTACTTTGTCTGGTGGCAGTACTTAGTTTTTCAGCCACTGGAGTTATGGGGGCTGATATTTTATTTATCTCGTCACTGGAATACGACCGGGCAGTCGGCGACTCGCACATGGAGGGAGACGATGCCCTCAAAGCCTTCCTGGAAGGCCTTGGACATACGGTAACATATTTTGATGACAACGAGAACGAAGCGGATACCGAGGCTGCCGCTATTGCAGCGGATTTGGTCTTTATTTCTGAAACGGTAGGCTCCGGCGACATCAGGAACGAAATCACAGAAATAGAAGTTCCGATGGTCATCACCGAGGCCTGGGCCTGGGACGAGATGGGTTTGACAGAAGGTGGTGGCACAGGCATCGACGTGGCCACTACAGACATAGAGATAGTTGACCCTGGACACTATCTGGCCGCAGGTCTCAGCGGGACCGTACCTGTTCTCACTGACATTACCGGTCCTGTTAGCGGCACGGCTCGTTTCAGCATGGGTATCGCAGGGGAAGAGGCTAACGTCATTGCGAGAGCCACCTTAAGTGACGGCCAGACTTACGACGTTCTTGTCGTTTACGAAAAAGGAGCTGCGCTTGCTCAAGCTCCTGCAGATGGCAGTGACCAGGTAGCAGCGGATATCCGCGTCTGCCTGGGGTTTGATTACCGATCGTACCCTTTATGGAACGAGAATGCTTATGCACTGTTTGAAGCGGCGATTAACTATGCGTTGGGTACGACCGGCCCATTGACGCAGGCCAGGAGCCCCCGTCCGCGTGACGGTGCTATAGATGTGCCACAGGATGCGGTTCTTACCTGGGGGCCGGGGACCTATGCCGACAAGCATGATGTGTACTTCGGAACAGTTTCCGACGATGTCACCGAATCCAGCAGGACCAATCCGCAGGACGTATTGGTCAGCCAAAACCAGAAAGATACTACTTATGCTCCCCCCGACCTTCTCGAATTCGGCCAGAGTTATTACTGGCGGGTCGATGAATTCAATGATGCCGAGCCGAATAGTCCATGGAAAGGCAATATGTGGAGCTTTACGGTAATCGACCATTTTATTGTGGATGATTTTGAGGACTACACCGACTATTCGCCCGACATTATATATGAAACGTGGTTAGACGGATGGGAGGTCGAGGCAAACGGATCTACTGTTGGCTATCCTGATCCTCCTGCTGCCGAGCAAAGTATTGTCCACGGGGGCAAGCAGTCAATGCCGTTTTTATATGACAACAGTGGTATGGCAAATTATTCGGAAGCTGAACGTTCGTTTAGTCCCGCGCAGGACTGGACCAGAGAAGAGGTTGGGATATTGTCGCTGTGGTTCAGAGGCCATCCGGCGTATGCAGGCGGCTTCACTGAAGGCCCGGCCGGAACATATACGATGACCGCCTCGGGCACGGACATCTGGGGCAACTCTGACGAGTTCCACTTCGCCTGGAAGGAGGCCTCCGGCGCCGTCTCGATTTCAGCAAAGGTCGAGAGCGTGGAGAACACAGATCCTTTTGCCAAGGCCGGCGTGATGATTCGTGATACGCTTGAGCCGGGTTCGAGGCACGCGATGGTCGTCGTTACGCCCGGTAACGGGGTCGCGTTCCAGTATCGTGATAACGCAGACGGTGCCAGCTCGACCGCCGCACAGGAAACCGGAATCACCGCACCTCAGTGGGTGAAAATAGAGCGTTCCGTAGGTGGCCTTGTCCGGGCTTACTAT
>JBGVTO010000080.1:0-5909 GCA_041862635.1 Phycisphaerae bacterium
AAATAGAACTGCCGCAGCCAGGTAAACGTACGCAAATAACCGTAACCCGCTTTCGAGCCAATTCGGCACCGAGACGGCGCGCAGGAGTACCAAATCCTGGACAGCTCCAAGGGGACATACCGCTGCACAAAAAACCCTTCCGAAAAACAGCGCAAAGACAAGCGGCAACAGGAAAAACACTGCAATGGCAATTGGCACAGCATAGTCGCGGTCAAAAATCGATAAAACAATATTCTGAACAGCCCCCACCGAACAAACACAACCCTCTCGGTAAAAGCCGAAATAAAGCAGCGACAACACCATCAAAACAAATATTGCCCGTCGGCTGCGCTTCCTCAAGACCAGATACGAAGATAAGCCAAGTGCCGCCAAAAGCACTACAGCATCAATGTACTCGTAAATGTCCTGACGTGGGCCGGGAACGGTCGGGCTCGGTATTATATGGTCGGTTTCGACAAAATCAGGCGGCGGAAAGCGTTCGGCCCCTATTGTAACACCACATAAAATTAGGGAAAGAGCTATGCCGGTTATTATATTACCAAAACGTATCATTAAGCGTGGCCCGCCTCCTTAATTAGATAAGGCTCATCAGCGGGAACCCGCTTATATGCTCCCGAAGGACAAGCTGCCGCAATGGAACATTCATTGCAATTCAAACAGCGGTCATGACGTACCTGGAGAGATAGTGACCCGTTTCCGAAGGTATTACATCCCTTTACACATTTGCCGCAGCCGTTACATAGTGATTCGTCGATAGTGTACTCGTAATAGGGCTCTTCTATAAAGGTACGCGTTATGGCACCAGTTGGACAAAGTTGGTTTTCCGCCCCTTCGTTGATATCAACAGGCTCCGGCCCGAAAAAACCGAAACAGATTTTGCAATATCCACACACCGAATAGGCGTGCACACACTTAACTGCCGACTCTTCCAATACACAATAGGTTGCGCAGTTACCGCATGCAATGCAGGTGTAGGGGTCAATCTGCCAGACGGTATTAGTCTTTTTGAGCTTGCTGATAAGGAAGCCGGCCAAGCCGCCAAGGCTGGCTAAACAACCGGCCCAAAAACCATCTCTGAGAAAATGGCGTCTGCTAATATTTTTCCTATTTTCGCTCATCATCCATTCTCGTTAAAAGTTGTTTTTCTGATAAAGCCGGTGGCAGACCACACTGCTCAAGAATCCCGCAGCCTTTGCAAATTCCACTATTAATACAAATACCTTCCTTCACTAATCTTCGTCTATTGGTAAAAACAGCCCCACCGATTGCACCGAGTGTTCCCAGAGTCGCATATCGCAAGACCGCTGTAAGCAGTTCCCGTCGACTTTGTACTTTTTCACAATGCTTGCTCATTACTCAGCTTTCTTTTTGGTAAATATTTTCATAACATTTTTAATTGTATCCAGGACGAAAATACGTCTCTGGGCATCAACAGCCACATCAAAACCTCCGGCCTGACACTGGTCCGGATAATAGCAAATATGCGCGGACCCGCCTTCAATCAATTGTTCCGTCCCGGCGACCACGCCCACAAAAGTACCTTCGGCATCATAAATTTTAACTCGTGTCAGGCCCTTTTCACTGGTGACGAAACTTTCATCATCAAGTATGGCAATATTGGCGGGATTGCAGCAGCCGCAGAAACCTTTCACATCCACATTTGAAAACTTGCCCCAGAAGAACTCAAGGTCACCGTCAAATGTATATGCTTCAATGCGATGAAGGCCGGGATTAACCACTCGCAACAATCCATCATGACCAACTGCAAGGTCGAAATATGGACTTGGTATAACAAAGCCTGGGATATTTCGAGATGTATCTTTTCTGCCGATGTGATTAACCAACTTGCCGGTAGTGTCATAATGCAAAACAATGCGATTACCTGCATCTGCAACAAACACATCGTTTTTTGAAACAGCTATGCTTGTTAAGACCGCATCGTCACCCAGACTATCCCAGCTCGCAAGCTGTTTGCCCTGGTCGTCATAAACTTCCACATGGTCTTTGGTCCCGATATAAAACTTACCATCATCAGCCACTGTCAGACATCGTGGCGCAGAGAGCAGTTCAATCTGGCCAAAGGAAGAGAAATTAGAATTCGGGCCTTCATTAAATACTCGGATGACATCATCGCCGGCAACATAAACACGTCCGCCAGGACCAACAGCAATTGCCGTCGGAGCCTTAAGCCCGATACTGATTGCCTCGCCTAATTGTTCATAAATAATCAGGTTCGGGTCAATCTTCGCGTTGAGTTCGTAGAGATACTCTTGACCAAGACCGCTGCCTTTTTTGCCGGTCGTATCGAGCCGTACCAGTGCAATCACGGCAACAACAATAGCCAGCGCAATGAGCAGGCCTATAAAAATCTTAATATTCGTTGTTCCTAATCTTTTAGGCACTTTCTAATTTCCTTTCTACCGGCCAGTAACATCGATACATATCATTTGGTTCATATCACGTAAAATCAATCTTCCGGACGCAATCGCCATAGGCCCCCATGACTCCGGGCCCTCCAGCACCTTGGCTTGGGCAAGTTGAACATATCCGCTCGGCGTCGCCTCTGCCAGAGTCAACAGGCCGGAATCATTCATAACATATATAAGGCCGTTGGCAATTGTATAAGGCCCAAGTCCAAATGTGTGAGTGCTTGTGCTGGTCCACACAACCTTGCCGTCCAGGTCGAGGCAGTTCAATTGTCCATCGGCACCGACGCCGTAGATATAGCCATCATAAAAAATCGGTGTATGTTGGGGCGAGCCGAATACTTCAGGCTCAAGCCGATAGGCCGGTTCTGCGTTTATCTTGTCACCATCCTGAGTTAACTTCAGCATCATACTTCCTGCGTTATATCCGCCCGACAGGAAAATAAGTCCTTCACCCACTACTACTGGACTCGGCACATTTGCGATACGAATCTTCCAATCGGTGATTTCCCATAGAATACTGCCGTCTTCTGCCGAAATGCCCACCACTCCTCCGCTGGCACAATAGATATACATACGCCTGCCGGCGAATTCAGCCGGTACCACAGATGAATGCGTCATCACCCAGCGTTTAGGATTAGGACTTTGCCATACAACCTCGCCAGTAGCGGCATCCACCGCTATCATTAGCGGTTCGCCACCAACAGCGATTATCACTTTGTCCTCTTCAATAAGCGGACACTGTCCCGCATACCACGGCGGCACCTTCGCCCCAAAATCTCTTACCAAGTCCAGCACCCAGTGAAATTGCCCCGTCATCGAATCCAGACATGTTACGTGACATTTCGGTCCCATTGTTACGATGTACTTATCTGTTACCGTTGGCACAGTTCGGCTCATTCCGTGATTGCGTTTGACCTTAACGGAATACGAATATCGCCAGATTTCTTTGCCATCGGCAAGTGACAGACATCGAATGGTATCGGCCTGTTTTTCGCGGTCATAATCCAAAACATACACTCGTCCCGCCAGGACTGCTGCACCAGCGTAACCTTCACCAACATCAATAGACCAGTGGACCTTTGGCCCATTTGCTGGCCAGGCTCTTGCCAGAGTAACATTCTCATCGCTGCTTATTGCGTCGAGGTTTGGCCCCCTGAACCGCGGCCAGGCACCGGGCAAATCCGCCGGAACGCCATCGAACTGGACGAACTGCCCACGGAGATCTACACCATCCTCATCCAAGGATTTCGTAATACCTTGGTCAATAGGCACACGCTCAGTAAGGTCTATTGCTGCATCAGCACTAAGCCATACGTACAGCAATACTACTCCAATTATGGCCAATCCAACGGGTATTGTCTTTACAATAGTAGATTCCTTCATATTTTCCTCGCTAAGGCCTTGCAGCACTTGTGCTACGTAGCGTAGCTACTGCGCAAAGCAGCACTTACTCATTTCTTAACGCCTCTAACAGTTTACCACTGAGCGCAAAGGCCGTCGCAATCCATATCCATACCACACCACTAATACCTATACAGGCGGTCGTCAATACAAGTGAAAAATACGGAACCTGTGCTCCCGGTGTTTTTAGGGCAGGGCTCACTGCTACCAGCGCTGCGACAATCCCACAGGCCAAACCACCTGCCATAAGTCCTCCATGCTCGTAAAACACCATTCGCTTTAGTGCGGCTTTGTCAAATCCCACCGCCTGCAGCATTGCAAGCTCACCCCGACGGTCAAGCACATTGCGAAGCACCACCAGTCCAAGCCCAACACTACCGAGAATCAGTCCCAAACCGCCTAACAACTGAAATATCGACAGATATGTATTTTCAACAGCATTGAATTCAGCCAATCGCTGAGTTGTTGGTGTAAGTGTCAGACCAAAGTCTCTCAACAGTGTAGAAAGTTCACCAGCCACTGCCTCGGTCCTGTCTTGTCCCGCACCAACTGAAGCCGAGCCTGGCGGCAAACCAACTGTAGGGATTGGTCTTTCGCTTAGGGGCAATTGGTGCGGGACATCAATAAGCAAAACCCTATATCCATCCTCCGATGGGAAGCGTTTGATAAACTCATCTTCGGAAATAAGCAAGCTTCCCTGCAAAATTGAGTTCTTCAACATTCCAACGAGGCGCAGCCGAAATCTTCTGCCCTTTTCGTCAATGTAATCAAGCTCATCTCCAACAGACTTGCCGAGTGCCCAGTATATGGTCGCATAATCACCAACAGCCGGCACAACATTTTCGCCGAGATTGTCGTTAAGCAAATCCCATCCAGCTCGTCTCTCGTCTCTCGTCTCTCGTCGTTCGTCTATTGTCTTGGTGAAAGTAAAAGAGCCGCGTTTCTGTAGTTCGTTGGGCTGAACGCCCAGCAGTCTCGGCATCTGTGCCCGATTCAGATTAAGACAGCTTGCATCATCTCCATCATGTACACGCAACTGAACAATCTGTACGCCTTGCAGCGCTCCGTCGCCAAAGCTATGGAGTGTCGGCGACACCTCAGTATCCAGGCCCATCGATTTACGCCCGGATGGGCTGTTCAGGTCATAGAGGATACCAATAGCGGATTCTCCAAATAGCGTAAAGCCCCCCGTTCCGGAATCCCTTCTCTGGGCACCAGCTAATGGATTATGCCTGTTTGCCCCAACTGCAATAACCATAAAAATCCCACATGCAAGCAAGCCGACAACCGCCAGACTCCGTCCGCTTCGCCTGGTAGAATTGCGCATTCCTAAACCAGCCAGAGATGCCATCACACTTTTGCTGCCGCTCGCAATAATTCTTAACAAGGCATGAGTTAATCCGAGGGCGGCAATTAAAAGCAAAGTGCCTGCCCCGAAAAACACACCGGCGAGGGCAGCACTGTCGGCATTTCCCATCATGGCAAGGAGCAATATCGCTCCCAATGCTGCTACCGCCGCTATACACAACCCAATTCTGCCCCCCCGGAAGAAAACAGAGGATAGAATACAGAGGACAGACTCTGACTTTCGTTTTCTCATTTCTGTTTTCTGACTTCTGACTTCTGTGAAGAATTGCCATTCCAATCCACCGGCAAGAAGCTCGCGAGCCGGTCGGGATACCTGTCTGCGCAAGGTCAACCATATCGCCACCAGAGAAACCACTATCGCTCCCAATGCCCCCTCAACTAAGGAAGAAGGGTTTGCATAAAAATATATTCTCGAACCGCTTACCGCTGCCTGCCATAAAGTTGCAAGTCCGTAAATCATGGCTTTAGTATAGAGCAGTCCCGCTGCAGTACCCATAACCACTCCCAGTACCGCCAATATGCCTCCTTCAATAAATAACAGCCGCCTGACTAACGTCGGCGAAAACCCCACTGCTAATAACATTCCAACCTGTTCGCTGCGTTTTTCAATACCGAATACAAAAAGAAGCCCCATCAAAATCAAGGCTGCTATGATAAGAAACATACTAAGACCGAGGAAAAGCTGACCGAAATCATTGGCCTGGTCCCCGG
>JBGVTO010000081.1:0-3397 GCA_041862635.1 Phycisphaerae bacterium
TGCGGGCACTATATGGGCTAAAGAATTTTATAGGGACGCGAATAGTAGCACTTGGTGGTCCGTGGGGAAAATATTCCCCGGAGGCCCCCGACGTAGCCCGTGAAAAATATAAAATCGAAATCATAGAAGTCAGTTACGAAGATTTGGCCCCGCGCATTAGAAGCGCCAAAGCAAACAGCACTCTGGTTTCGAAAGCAGAACAATGGACCGACAAGTATCTCTCGCTGCCCAACACTGCTCTTATGACCGACAAGAAGTTTGTGGTCAACTCTTTTCTGCTACATAGCGTCTTCAGAGACTTGATGCTCGAATATAATGCACCGGCATTCACAATCAGGGCCTGTATGGCCACTATCATACCGATGGCCGAGACGACCACCTGTTTGACCTTAAGCCTGCTCAATGATGAGGGAATGCTTGCCTTCTGCGAATCGGATTTTGTTATTATACCCTCGGGGATATTACTGCACTATATATCGGGCAAGCCGGTTTTTCTGCACAACTCGACGTTTCCACATAACGCGGTAGTGACTTGTGCACATTGCACCGCTCCACGTCGGATGGACGGGACGCACTATGAACCGGCAAAAATCATGACACATTATGAATCCGAGTATGGTGCGGCACCGAAGGTGGAAATACCAAAAGGACAGGAGGTGACATTCATTGACCCTGAATACAGTACGGGCCGGTGGGTCGGATTTAAGGGGATTGTTAAAAGTAATCCGTTTTTGGAAATATGCCGTTCTCAGCAGGATGTCGAAATTCAAGGAGATTGGAGGAAATTGCTCAAAGAAGTTCGGGATTCCCACTGGATGATGGCTTATGGCGACTATCTCAAAGAACTCGGATACGCAGCGCGAAAAATCGGCATCAAGTGGATAGATATTTCAGAAACATTGTAAATGTACAATCTATAGGGATTCATAATCGGTAACGTACAGAAGAAATAAAGCAAGCTTATTGTCTTCAACGCCAATATTAAGAATAGCAGTCCATTGAAATCAAAAACCTTCACAAGAAGTATAACGGCGGTTATTATCTTCGTGGCTATATGTGCCTTGACCGCTTACTTTGCACCGGTTGGCGACCAGGATTCGCAAACAGGCATACGGTGGTATAGCATTGTTCCCCCTGTACTGGCGATTTCGCTGGCTTTTTTGACACGCCATGTCCTGCTCAGTTTGGGAATTGCTATTGTGGCAGGCGGTCTGCTCACTCAGGTTCCAAATGCCCCATTGAGCGCTGCCGCCTGGTTCGATGGTCTCAAGACGGCCGGCACTCTCGTAGTAAAAACTGTCTGGCTATACACCGAAAAGGGCGAAATAAACTCGAACCTCCTGATACTTGCATTTATCCCGCCCATCTTCGTGATGATAGAGGTCATCATCGCATCCGGAGGTTTTAGAGGAATCATCCTCTGGCTCTTGAAGTGGGTAAAGGGCAGAAAGTCCGCACAGCTGGCTACCGCCCTGATGGGCGTGCTATGCTTCATCGACGACTACACCAACGCCATAATTGTCGGCTCGATGATGCAGCCCATCACCGACCGCTTCCGCGTCAGCCGGGAAAAACTTGCCTTTCTTGTCGATGCCACGAGCGCACCTGTCGCAGGACTTGCAGTCATCAGCACCTGGATTGCCTATGAAGTGGGCCTTCTTGGTCAAATCTCAGACAAGCTCGGAATTGATAAGAGCGGATATTCTATGTTCTTTGATGCCCTGATTTTTCGCTTCTACTGTTTGTTGATGATTGCTTTTGTCTTTTTGCATATCATTATAGGCCGGGACTTCGGCCCGATGAAAAACGCGGAAGATTCGGCTAAGGCAAAAGGTCACGATGAAAATAGCCAAGCCGGCCCATCCCAAAACACTTCTGATTCGAGTCCACCTGCCGTCGCCCAGCAATCCTCCCGGGCAATCAATGCCCTTGTGCCACTTGGTGGACTTATTTTGTTTCATATCACCGGGCTTTGGTTCGACGGTGGCGGACCGGCCAGACTCAGGGAAGGTGGCTCACTCTTTAGCTTGCTTTACTGGCGCGACGTCATTAGTGCCGCCGAGAACACCCACCTGATTCTCGACTACGCAGCACTGTTCGGCCTGGCACTGGCTTTGCTCTTCTCGCAGCTCTTCGGGTCACTGCGTATGCCCGTCATAATTAATTGTTTCAAGCGGGGCATCAGGCGGGCCATGATTCCCTTTGTAATATTGATTCTCGCCTGGTCGCTCAAGAATTGTTGCGACGGCTTGAAAACAGGAAAATTCCTGACTGCAATTCTGGCCGGCAGAATCTCACTTCATTGGTTTCCGCCGGCAGTTTTCCTTGTTGCCTCCGTGACCTCATTCGCCACGGGCACAAGCTATGGAACGATGGCCATCCTCATCCCCACAGCCATTCCAGTTGCCTTTGCACTCGACGGGAACAGCTACGGCCTGACCACAATGATAAGCGTCGGCGCAGTCCTGGACGGCGCAATCTTCGGCGACCACTGCTCGCCCATCTCCGACACTACAATTATGAGCTCTATCGCCAGCTCCTGCGACCTCATAGACCACGTCCGCACGCAACTGCCCTACAGTCTGTTTGTCGCCGGGCTGGCTTTGCTCTTTGCCTACCTTCCCAGCGCTTTTGGCCTTGCGCCGGGATGGAGCTTTGCCCTGGCGATATTAGTCATGGTGTGCTTTTTTGTTATCCTGTCTGCAAACATGCACATTCGCGCTAATTATAGTGCAGGAGAGTCACCACAATAGCCGCCTTTAGTTCTGGACGGTGGTTTCGTATCGAACACCATCGGGGACAGGGACCGGGACGGCAACGGTGATGCCATGGTCGCCGGCGGTTTTCCGCGAGGAATCGACGGCGATGAAGGCTGTGTAGGCCGACATCAGGCCATACTCAAGGGCTACCTGCTTGATTTCCTCAGGAAGGTCCGGGTTATTGTCGTAGGTGGCTTGATTAGCCAGGGTCTCGATTTTTTTACGGGCCCATACGCAGGCGATGCCCTGATGAGCCGCGGCCGAATCGTCGAAGTTGACGGGAATCGCGATTTCCTGTGTCATGTCACCTACTTTGCCTGTAACATGAATGGTTGTTTTACTATTGCCTTTGAATCTGCCGGTGAGAATTACAGGACGGCCGACAAAAAGGTCACGAATGTGATAGGGGTACATATCCGTCACCTGCATATTACCCCAGTCGATTGTTACGTCGGTAAGGGCCGGATGGCTTATGCGCTCATAGAACAGGTCAACCACGCCTCCGGCACTGTCGTCCAGGCCGATATAGGCGACGGCGCCTTTTCCGAGTTTGGCCATTCTGTCGAGCAGGTATCGGTTGACGGACGAGCCGACGCCGAAACTAAAGATTCGGCTTGCGCCAAGACGCTGATGAATAG
>JBGVTO010000082.1:0-14434 GCA_041862635.1 Phycisphaerae bacterium
GGTCGATGGAACTTAAAATAGATTACTTTTCCATTGATTGCACTTTCCAAGAAATAGATTATTAGGCGGCTAGTGCTCTGTCTCTGAATAAATGATGGGCATATTTGGACCTTTCTGCCGATATGGTTAATGGTAATGTTAATCATATTTCAAGGAGGTCTAATATGCCAAACAAAACCTATATCGTTGAACTGACAAGTGAAGAACGAAAGGAACTTAAGCGATTGATTAACACAGGCAAGACAGCCGCCTATAAACAACGTCACGCCAGAATTCTGTTACTGGCAGATCAAAGCCCTGAGGGCTCAGGTATGAAAGATGACGATATTGCTAAGAGTGTCGGTTGCGGCAGAGCTACCGTTGAGCGGGTACGCAAGCAACTGGTTACAGAGGGACTCGAGGCTGCGTTAGGCAGGCGAAAAGTTGAGCGACTCTCGCAGCGGTTGCTGGACGGTGACGCTGAGGCTCATCTAATTGCTCTGGCCTGCAGCCAGCCACCAAAAGGCCGTAATTGCTGGACAATGCGATTGCTGGCTGAGAAGATGGTGACTCTGGAGATAGTCGAGCATTGTAGCAAGGATACGGTTCATCGGACGCTAAAAAAAACGAGCTTAAGCCTTGGTTAAGCAAAAGATGGTGTATTCCCCCCAAGGCTAATGCTGAATTTGTCTGTAATATGGAAGACGTATTAGACGTGTATAAAAGGCCTTATGATCCCACTCGTCCGCAGGTATGTTTGGATGAGAGGCCCAAGCAGTTGGTCGCAGAAGTACGCAAACCGATTCCAGCGGACCCGGGCCAGCCTGCTCGCTATGATTATGAATACAAGCGTAACGGAGTAGCTAATATCTTTATGATGTTTGAGCCGTTAGCAGGAAAACGCCACGTAAAGATAACCGAACGGCGGACCAAGAAGGACTGGGCCGAGTGTATTCGGCAGTTAGTCGATGAGATTTATCCGCAGGCTGAACAGATAGTGCTGGTCATGGATAATCTGAACACGCACAAAAAGTCATCTTTATACGAGAGGTTTGAACCAGCTGAGGCCAAACGCATTGCCGATAAACTGGAGATTCACCATACGCCTAAGCATGGTAGTTGGCTGAATATGGCCGAGATTGAGATGAGTGTTATGGCACGGCAGTGTTTATCAGACCGAATGGATAACATATCGTATTTGCAAAGTGAATCGATGGCATGGGCCGAAAAGCGAAATGCCCAGGAAGCAAGGGTCGACTGGCGGTTTACAACTAAAGATGCAAGGATAAAACTCAAAAGGCTCTACCCATCAATTGAATAGAGACAGAGCACTAGGTTTCTTTGTCAATTCTGAGAGGTTCGTTAACGCCATTCATCCATGAATTATAACTTGAGTAGTACCACTTGCCAGGCTCATCTACGAGGGCTTTTCTTACAGGATTATTATGAATATATTTAACAGACTCTATGAGGGTGTTTTGTTTAATTGTGTTCCTGTCATATCCGCCGCCTTTCTGCCAGAACCTGTACTTTCTGTACCGTTGGGCAGTGCTTAACTTGGACAACTCAGAAAGTTTGTTTTCCTTGAGATATTTTATAGCATTTCTTGCGGTATCAGTTTTAATGTCTTTTAGTATATTGGAAATATTGTATTCCTCATGCCCCGGGTTTATCAGAAGATGAAAATGATCGGGCATGAAGACAAAAGCCCATAAAGAGAAATGATGCTTTTCCCTTGCCCTTTCAATGGACTTAATCAGCCATTGACATGTTCTGTCAGATAAAAGAAATTTCTGGTTCCTGTAGCAACTGAAAGTGAGTTCATGAGCATGTCCTGGGATGTTGTATCTTTTGCAGGTCTTTCTTATAAACGGCTCTGTTTCCATTTGAAAAGATTATAGCGACATTCTATGTTTCTCCAAAGATTTTTTCCATCCACTTCATTCGCTTCGCTCATTCAGTGGCTGCCACCCACCGCTTCGAAGAATTATTTTAATAGACCACTCGAATGCGCTCGATATGATCCCCGGCCCCCTGTAGTGATTAAAGGGGGTAGTTCTCGGGGATAAACTCCAGATTTAGAAAATTAGGAGTGGTTCGGGTATATATGGTTCGAGTAAGGGCGGTTCGCGAACCGCCCTTACGTTCGGGGACAAGCTCCCGGCAGGATACCAAGTGGGTGCTTCCGCAAGTGGGTGCTTCCGGGGGTAAAGTCCAATCGATTATCGAAATGGTGGGGCAAGCCACCACCCTACGGAAATAAAGAAATGGTGGGGCAAGCCACCCTACGGAAATAAAGTGACTAAAGTGAGCTAAAGTACCTAAAGTGAGCTAAAGTGCCTAAAGTGAGCTAAAGCCAAACGGTGTGCAGTGCACACCCTACGGAGCTAACTTCGGGGTTTAGGAAGTACAGGATAGCGTTTTTGCATGAATCTGAGGTCATCCCGTTCATCGGCCGGAGGGGTCATATCGAATACGCTCGTATCGCCCCAGGAAGCGCGCATAGCCATATCAATCGTGCTCGGGTTGACCCATGTGTGCATATCGGTGCTTCCATCGGCCCAGCCTAACGTGCTCCTATTTTTACTGTGCCAGATTGCCAGCGGGTCAATCCAGTTGTTTCCAAAATCTCTGCTCACTACCCAGGAGCCCATGTTCCATCCCCTCGGATCGATTTCCTCTACGAAGACAAATGTATCGGCGGGATTTTTTATTTCACCATATTTTATAAGATGCCTGTTGCTCCACTCTTTTTCTTCGCCATTTAATGGCCCCGAGATAGAGAAGCTGCCAAAAGTGTACTGACCTTCCCGCCTTATTCTGTCATCGGAAGGGCAACGATACACATTTACGTTCTTGACATAGGGATAGAGCTTTCCCTGTCTAATACCTTCCTTACATTGCTCGGTGTGGTCGGGGTCGTTGCCCCTGGGACCTAACATCCAGGCGTCGACCGGGCCTCGCTGGGGAAGGCCCCCAACCATTTTGTCATCATTATCATCTTTGTACAGCAACCATGCAAATGTCAGCTGCTTTACATTGTTAATGCAGTGGAGACGCTTGGCCTGGTCTCTGGCTATGTTCAAAGCGGGCATCAAAATTGCCATCAGTACCGCGATGACGGCAATTACTACTAACAGCTCGATTAGTGTAAAAGCTCTTGTTTTCATCTGTATCACTCCTTAATCGTTATTACTGTCCAAAAAAAGATGCGCTAAAGAAGTGTTGTGTTCTGCTAATTCTATATTTTTTTACGTTTTGGACTTATCGTGCGTATTATATTACGTCAGGCCGAATATGTCAACACGGAAATTTGCTATTTTTTGTATTGTCTTAGTCATGAGATTTGCATGGATACCCGTTGGCCATATAATTGATGTCTTCACGCTCATCGGCCGGAGCCGACCTATAGAATGAGAAAGTCCCTGGCTCAAACATGGCCTGTTGGCACCAGTCAATGAAATGCCGGTCATTCCATCTGTGCATTTCCGCATGGCCATCAGCAAAACCAATAGTGCCCCTCTCATTGTGCCACATCGCCAATGGGTCCACCCAGCTCGGGGGGCCGAAATCCATGACCCAGGAACCTGTATTGTATCCCCTTGGATCAATGTCCTCCAAAAATATGTATTTAGTGGCGGGCCTCTTTATATCGGAATATTTTATGGCCCGAACCGACCCCGACCAGTTTTCTCCATTGGCTCCGCCGGCAATGGAAAAGCTTCGAAAGGCAAATTGCCCCGGGTCCTTTACCCTTAAGTCGGCGGGGCAGCGATATACGTCAACAGTATCGTTGACATAGGGGAAAAGCGCCCCTTGTCTTATAGCTTCTTTCTTTTGCTCAAGGCTGTTACCCGATGGAGCTAACACCCAGTGTCCCGCGGTTGTGTGACCCCCAACCAGCTTGTCATCATTCTCATCTTTATACATAAACCAGGCCAGAGAGAGGGTCTTTAGATTTTTGACACAATGGACGCGCTTGGCCTGGTCTCTGGCCGCTCTCAAAGACGGCATCAAAATCGCCATCAGAACGGCTATAATTGCGATCACAACCAACAGCTCGATTAGTGTAAAAGCTCTTGTTTTCATCGGTATCACTCCTTAATCATGTTTACTGTCCAAAAGAAAAGATGAGCTAAAGAAGTGTTATGTTCTGCTAAATTTGAATTTTCTTAACGTTTTGGACTTATCAAGTGTATTGTATTACGTAGGGCCTGATATGTCAACTCGGAAATATGCAAATTTTTTACGTAGCCTTGTTAGTTGGGTTTATGTCGTCTGTTATAGAATTTCTGATGTGGGCAAAGATTATGAGCTTTTGGCAGGCTATATTCCCAGCTCTTTTTTGACCTCATCAATTTTCTCGATAACGAAATCCAAATCGTCCTTGCTATGGGCGGCGGATATCTGTGTTCGAATTCGTGCGGCCCCTTTGGGAACCACAGGATAGGAAAATCCTATGACGTAAACACCCTTTTCTAAAAGTTTCTCTGCCATTTTTTGGGCCAGTACAGCATCTCCAAGCATAATCGGCACGATAGGATGTTCACCGGCGATAACGTCTAATCCGAGTCTGGTTATCTGCTGCCTGAAGTAGCGGGTATTGTCCATAAGTTTGTCGCGGAATTCCGTGGATTCAAAGAGCATCTCCAGGACCTTGAGCGAGGTGGCAACGATGGCCGGAGCAAGAGTGTTTGAAAAAAGATAAGGGCGCGAGCGCTGACGTAGCAGCTCGATAATTTCTTTCCTTCCGCTGGTGTAACCTCCGCTGGCCCCGCCGAGAGCTTTGCCGAGCGTTCCGGTGTTAATGTCGATGCGTTCCATTACGCCGCAGTGTTCGGGAGAACCGCGTCCTCGTTTGCCCAGTACGCCGACTGCGTGTGAGTCGTCCACCATTACCAGTGCATCGTATTTTTCAGCTAATTCACAGATTTGGTCTAATTTGGCTATGGTTCCATCCATTGAGAATACGCCATCGGTCGCAATCATACGAAATCTTGCTGATTGGGCCTGTTGCAATTTGTCCTCCAGGTCCTGCATATTGGAATTTTCAAACCTTAGGCGCTGAGCCTTGCACAGGCGTATGCCGTCGATAATGCTGGCGTGGTTAAGCTGGTCGCTGATAATGGCATCTTCGGCGGTAAGCAGGGTTTCAAACAGGCCTGTATTTGCATCGAAACAGCAGGAATACAGGATAGTGTCCTCGGTGCCGAGAAATTCGGAGATTTTCTTTTCGAGCTGTTTGTGTATTTCTTGTGTGCCGCAGATGAAGCGGACCGAGGAAAGGCCATATCCCCATTTTGCATAACTCTCCTCCGCGGACCGGATGATGTCCGGATGGTCGGCAAGGCCCAGATAATTGTTGGCGCATAAGTTGATGACCTTTTGGCCGCTCTGTATTGTAATCACGGCATTTTGAGGGCTGGTTATGATGCGTTCTGCCTTATAGAGTCCGTTATCACTTATCTGTTTGAGCTCTTCGGATATATGAGATTTCATTGCTCCGAACATATCTTGTTCCCCGCTATAATTATTTAAGGCCGACTCCGCCGAAGCGTCTATTAGTCTGTCAAGATTGATAATGTAAGTTGTTATTCCCACCCATCAAATCAAACTTGACAGATTACTATGTCGCCTCGCGAAGGCGGACCGATTTTTATTCAGACCAGTTCAAAATAACTTTTCCTGAGTTTCCCGACAGCATTATCTCAAAGGCCCTGAGGTATTCGGTATATCCGAATCTGTGTGTAATAAGCGGTGTTAAATCCATCCCACTTTGAATAAGCATAGTGGCTATATACCAGGTTTCAAACATCTCCCTGCCGTAAATCCCCTTGATAGTAAGACCGTTGAAAACGACATAATCCCAGTCAATGGCGGTATATGGCATTATTCCCAGCAGTGCGATTTTACCTCCGTGGCACATGTTTGCCAGCATATCTTTGAATGCCTCAGGACTGCCGGACATTTCCAGGCTGACATCAAAGCCTTCTTTCATATCGAGTTTCTTGACGGCCTCTTCGATTTTTTGGCTTCTCGCATCCAGAGTCATAGTAGGCCCCATTTTTTTAGCCAATTCCAGACGATATGGATTTACGTCCGTAATCACCACGTAGCGGGCGCCTGCGTGTTTCGCTACGGCTATCGCCATACAACCGATAGGCCCTGCACCGGTTATCAATACATCTTCTCCAACCAGGTCGTAAGAGAGAGTGGTATGGACCGCGTTTCCAAAAGGGTCGAAGCAAGTCAGTATATCTGTAGGTATGTTAGGGTCGCAATGCCAGACGTTGGAGACCGGGATGGACAGATATTCGGCAAACGCACCGGCTCGATTCACGCCGATACATTTTGGGTCGGTGCAGAGATGCCTGCGTCCGGCTAAGCAATTCCTGCAGCGACCGCAGACAATATGTCCTTCGCCGCTGACCAGCTCGCCAAGTTCCACATCATGCACATTGCTGCCCATTTTTTCGACGGTTCCGACGAATTCGTGGCCTATGACCATAGGGGTCTTTATTGTCTTTTGAGACCACTGGTCCCAGTTGAAGATATGAATGTCCGTGCCGCAAATCGCGGTCTTGTGAATTTTTATCAGGACATCATTGATACCTATTTCAGGTACGGGCACATCTTCCATCCACAGCCCGGGTTCCGGCTTGCTTTTTGCCAATGCTTTCATTAAATTTTAGATTCCAAATTTCAAATTTCAAATTTGTTTATTAGGTACAGCTTACCACTTTATTTGCTGAAGCTCGCGTGTTTTTCGGTGGTCCGTCATATCTGGAGCTAATGCGGTGACAGTGATATAGCCTTCTTCGAGGGATGTAGTGTCGGTAGGTGTGCCGTCTATGCGGTGGCCGTTGCCGGCCAACTGAAACACCGTCTGGCCCTGTTCATTTTGTTGACGGATGTAATACTCGTCAAAGCCTTTACTTGATTGGGGCACTACTCGAACACCTTTGGGCTCGCCTTTTGATAATTGTGGTATATTGATATTTATCACTTCGCCTTTTTTGACCGGCATAAGCTTTTTGAGGATTTTCGCACAGTAATGTGCGGCCTTTTCGAAATCCATTTGCTCCTCGAAAGATAGGCTCATCGCCACCGCTGGAATTTTCAAGAACGCACCCTCCATCGCGGCGGCAACCGTGCCGGAGTAGTAAACGTTTATACCTGCATTTGCCCCCTTGTTTATACCTGCAACAAGTAAATCTATCGGCCCCTCGTGCAGTTGCATTACTGCGAGTTTGACACAATCAGCCGGCGAGCCCTGGACGCTAAAGCCTGTGAATTGGCCGTTAATATCGACTTTATTACATACTAACGGCCGGGAGTATGTAATGCTGTGGCTTGCGCCCGACCGGCTGTCAGCCGGGGCAACAACCGTTACGACCCCCATTTTAACCAGCTCTTTATAAATTGCTGCTAAGCCCGGGGCAAAAATGCCATCATCATTTGTCAGTAATATTTGCATATACGGATGGATATTGTAATTGTCTGCTGTGCTTGTGTCAATTGACAGCTTTAATGACTAATATATAATGCTTGCCATTGCGAGCGAAAGAGCCTGCCCTGAGCGAAGTCAAACGGGCGTCAATCTGCAATCCAAATATTCAATAGTCAACTGGAGCAAAGCGCAAGTCCTGAGCAAGGTCGAAGGATAATCACTCATCAATAATCATTTAGATGGTGGATGTTAATTCACAGAACATACCTCTCAATTCGAGTTCGTCGTTTAAATGGCCTGCTGGGTGCTTTAAATTGGAAGATTAGGAGTGTTGTGTGAGATGCCGAAACTATCAGTTGAATTAAGACAGGGGATTGTTAGAATGGTTTGGTGAAAGTGCAGGCAGTGTATCGAGGCAATGACAGGAGTAAGGAACTAAGGAAGAATGGTAAAGAGCAAGAAAAAAAAGTGGGTTTCATGGTCTAAAGATGAAGTTAAGCTGCTAAAGAAACTTTTCCCTCGTGGCAGAGCAAGGGAAATAGCTGAGCAAACTGGGCGGCCTTTGGCAGCGGTGAGACAAAAAGCATACAACATGGGGATTAATACAAGGCAGCGGCGTCTCTGGTCAGCCAATGAAGTCAAACTGCTCAAGAA
Organism: Phycisphaerae bacterium; assembly: GCA_041862635.1. Taxonomy (GTDB): domain Bacteria; phylum Planctomycetota; class Phycisphaerae; order Sedimentisphaerales; family Anaerobacaceae; genus NIOZ-UU13. The sequence continues at coordinate 8,084 of JBGVTO010000082.1, forward strand.
ACTTTACCCGACTGAGGACACGCAAAGCATAGCTGATAAACTTGGGCGGCCTTTGGAGTCGGTGAAAACAATAGCATATCTCAAGGGCCTCAAAAAAGTGGGAACAACTCCCGCTTGGTCAAGAAAAGAGGACACTCTCCTTAAGAAACTATACCCACATAATAGCGTACGGGATATAGCGAACCGACTTGGACGGACTGTCCCGGCGGTAACGGCCAGAGCACACAAATTGGGAATTAGCGAACCAAAGCGTATCTGGTCAAAGAAAGAGCTTAACCTGATAAGGAAACTTTATCCCAGTAGAACGGCACAGCAGATAGCCGACCAGATTGGAAGAACAGTACAGGCAACAAGATTGAGAATAGCCAAATTGGGCCTAAGGAAAAGAAAGCGAAAAGGAAAGATGTGAAAGTCCTGCTACCCCACCGTTTATTCTATACGCAACCTGTCCTGAGTGTAATCGAAGGATACGCTTCACGCGATACGCACGACGAACATTGTAATTGCCCGCAGGTTCTGTGTCAATTGACAGCTTGGCGGTGCAATGTATAATGTCTGGCTATGGAAAAATATTCACCGGATAAAAAATTTGTTGTGATGACAAGAGATGAAGTCCGCGCGGTTGACTCCTGGGCGATAAATACAATCGGCATACCGGGTGTGGTCCTGATGGAAAACGCAGGGCGCAGTTGTGCCGAGCTGATTAAAGAAAAATTAAAAGACATTGCAGCCCCGAAGGTCTGCATATTCTGCGGTACCGGAAACAACGGCGGCGACGGCTACGTAATTGCCAGGCACCTTTTGAACAGCGGTTTTGAAGTTGTGGTGGTGATATGCGGCGACTGCGAGAAGGTCAAAGGCGATGCGAAGATAAACCTCGATATTTTAGAGCGGTTGGGCCGGCCAATCGAACAGTTAAATCTCAGAGATGCTGATGTGCCCGCCCGGGTTAAAGCCTTTGCCGCCCATGCTGATATGCTCGTTGACGGCCTGTTCGGGACGGGGTTAAGCGGTCAGTTAAGTGATGAGTATAAGCAGTTGATAGAGAGTATAAATGCCTGTAATTGTCCCATTCTGGCGGTGGATATTCCCTCCGGGCTGGATTGTGATAGCGGGCAGCCACTCGGGGCGGCGGTCAGGGCGGACTATACCGTAACATTCGTTGCAGTTAAAAAGGGCTTCACATCCGAAGAAGCAGCTAAATACATGGGCGAGATTTTCGTTGCCTCGATTGGTGTCGAACCAAATCATATTTAATTGGTGACAAATAAACAGCATTTTGATAATATGAGTTTAACGGCCTGCGTTCGGGCGTTTGGCCATCGTGGTCGTTACTTAAGCTGTAGCAGAAAAATTAAGAAGTAGCGAGGTTTGAACAATGCAAACTAACAACATCAAACAGGAGGCGTACAATTTATTGCAGAAGCTACCGGAGAACGCGACCTGGGATGACCTGATGTATGAGATATACGTTCGGCAGGCCATTGAAGCCGGGATTAAAGACAGCGAAGCTGGTCGAACTGTAGATGTTGGGCAAGTGCGTGCTAAATTCGGGTTGCCAAAATGACAGTACACTGGACGAATAATGCAATAGCGCATCTCCTGGATATTTACGAATATATAGCACGTGATTCGTCTATATATGCCAAACGGATGGTGGACCGAATAACAAAACGGTCGGAACAAATAGCGAGCTTTCCAATGTCGGGGCGTAAGGTATTGGAGTATGAAGCAGATGATATACGCGAAGTAATAGAGAAACCATATCGGATTATTTACCGGATAAAATCAGAACAAATAGATGTTTTGGCTGTAGTGCACTGTAGGCAATTGTTGCCAAAAGACATATAAGAATGTAATACAATTCACTATCTTAAATGGCGCCGGCTTGACTTATCTGTCCTTTGTAGCCGATAAAATAGAGGAACCTTTCGTACCTGAATATGGGTATCCAAAGGGCCTGTGCCTGGCTCTGGAGCTGATTGTAGTGGTTGAGTCTTTGTAACAAGGCCTCGTATCTTTGCATTGCTCCCGGGTCCAGCTCCAGCTCTTCAAAAGTTGGCTGCTGTGTTGGGACCAGCGGCTGCCTGCCAAGCAGCAGGAAATCTGTGTCGATGGAAATGGTATCGGCAACTCTGCCGCCCCATTTCTCGATAAGTACTCTTATTCTGCCGATAGCGTTGAAATCAAGGTTTCCGTCGTTATCAAGGTCAAAGTCACCGGCAATCACAAATTCATTTATTTTGTCACTGTTCCAGATTAAATTTGCAACTATATCACCATCTAATATGGGTCTTTTTGCATCTGAACGTATAATACGTGCCGCAGAGTAAGTTTCCGCTACATCGTATACTTCGATTTCGGCCTTTCCCTTGCCGTCCTTTGGGATAGCGCCGCTTCTGTCATAAACCGTGAAGGTTAAACCTTGATAAACGTGTTGGTTGCTGCCGATATTCAAATGGACCACCTTTGCCTGGTCGTCAATCAATATTATTTTTCCGTCGGCTCTATGTGCCAGCACCTCATGGTCCGGCGGCGGCTTAATAGCCATGACCTCCTGCTGAGCACGTTTCATAATATCCTGGGACATTTTCAATTCCGCCTGAGTTTTAAGCAGTGTGTCATTCAGTGCTTTTAAATTAGCTCTTGCTTGCTCTAATTGATTCCTATAAGTGTCAACTTGCTCCTCGGTGCTCTGTTCCAGACGAACCTGAAGGTCATTGTAGTCTGCTCGGATTGTGTTGACCTGTTGTTGTAATTTGTTTTTCTCGCCCTGGATTATTTGTTCTCTTTCGGAATAAGCATCTGCCGTACTCTTAAATTTTTGTTCGAGGTCAGTGAGCTGTTTCTGTGTGTCGAGTTTCGCCTTTTTGGTGTTTTCCAGCTCTGCTGTTAGGTCCCCAATTATTTGGACAAGTCCTGTTGTATTGGGCTCTGCAATATCGATATGCTCTTTGGCCGATTGTAACACTCTGCCGACTTTTGTATTGACGTCGTTCATTTTGGCTTCAGCCGATGTCGTTTCAGGCACGCCGCCGACGATTAGAGACGTCGTTCTGTCAAGATGCGTGACCATTGTACCCAGCCAGCTTTTTCGACTTGCTTTTGTGCCGACGATAGTTCCCAATGCGTTTCGTTCCCTGCTGTCGGCCAGGTCGTCAATCTGGCTTTCTATGTCGGCCAGTCTTGTCTTTTTAGCCTCAGCATCGACATAGTAAATAACTGCAATAGTGGTAGCGACAATAAATAGTCCGACAAACGTTATTAGTGTGTAAAGCATAGCGTTGGTTTGCTTTCTCCTGCGTGCTGGCATAGTATAACTCCTCAGAAATACAGAAAAATCACCCGTAATTGCTTGTTTTCAAAATGTATTATAGACCCTCAAGGCCTTTGAGTCAACAAAAAAAATGATAGAGAGGCGTTTTTACAGCAGAATGCCTGCTTAAGCAATTGCCGGCTCGACTCTGCCTGGGTTCGATAGTGCCAAATAAAGGCTCAAAGTTTCTCCAAAAGGCCGGATAATTGGCTGATTTCGCATATTGTATGTTGTGCAGAGGCCTCGGATTCCCCACAGATGGTTCTGTGTATCCGGGCAGGGCGGATTAACTGGATGGTTGAAAATCCCAATTTGTTCGGGGCGATAAAATCCTTTTTTTCATTATCAGCGACATAAGCCATATTTTCCGCCTTCACCTTTAGGGTCTGCATTATTTTTTCAAATCCCGCAGTGGACGGTTTCCAGCATTCCCTGCCGAGCTGTTCGGTGTAGACTATGGACTTAAAATATTTTTCGATTTTTAACGCCTGCACTTTTAATTGTTGCCCCGGCAGAAAGCCGTCCGTCAGCAGGGCTAATGTGTATTTTGTGCTTAGTTCGCAAAGGACATCCCGGCTATCCTGTGGCAGGCTTATTTTGGGACTGTGGTTGCGATAAATCTCTATTAGCTCGCTTATAAGCTCATCATCATAGCCCATACCAAGCTCATCGAGGGCTGCGTTGAATGTCTTTGTGCGATTACCGGCAGTGAACTGCTCCCAGAGAACGGCAGATATACCCCTTGTCTCGGTGCTCGTCGGGGCGGAGCCAGCCGTAGCCCGGAGGGCCGAGGCCGTAGCGGGATCGGCAGGGGGGGCTTCACCCTCGCCCATCGATGATGAGCGGGGTTCAGACCGATTGGCCAGAAACTCAGCTACGGCGGCAAAGCCGCTTTTGCAATACTCGATTTCATCGTAGAGCGTGTCATCTAAATCAAAAACAACAGTTGTTATCATATTTAGTGTCTTGTATTGTGCAAAATATACGCTATTTACTATACGCTTGTTACAATATAATTTTACGCATTATCGGCTCAAATGTCGATAATTTTAAGTGAATAGTGCTTAGTCAGGGGATTTTTCCCTGCGCTGAGTCTGCCCTGTACTTGATATGGGCAATGACATACTAAACATTAGCAAAGAAATATGGAAAGGCGAGCTATGAAATTTTTGCAAATAATGCGTCCTTTGCACTGGACCAAAAATATGTTCGTGTTTGCAGCCCTCGTATTCGGCCAAAAACTGAATGTGCCTTCGGCTGTTGGCAGGGCGATTGGTGGTTTTGTTTGCTTTTGCCTGGCTGCTTCGGCTGTCTATATCCTCAACGACATAATTGACCGTCAGAGGGACCGCCTCCATCCCGAAAAATGCAAAAGACCCATAGCAGCGGGCAGCGTAACAATTGGTTCGGCCCTTGTAATCTCTGCCTTATGTGCTGCAGTAGCGATGATTGGTAGTGTCATGCTTAGCGTGACCTTTGCAATTATCATCCTGATGTATATTGGGCTGATGATTCTCTATTCGTTTGTGCTAAGAAGAATAATGATTCTGGATTGCGTGGTGATATCGACTGGTTTTTGCCTGCGGGCTGTTGCAGGTGCTGTTGTGGTGGAAGTATTTATCTCGCCCTGGCTGATTATCTGCACCTTTGCCTTGTGTCTGTTTCTGGCCTTTGGTAAACGTCGCAGTGAGATAGCCCTGCTTAGTGAAAACAGCGAGTCATTTCGAAATACATTGGCTGGCTATACACCCGAGCTGCTGGCACATATGCTCGATGTAACCAGCGGGCTGGCGGTGGTATGTTTTTTGCTTTACGCTATGGATGACAGAACGTTTCGGATTTTCGGTACTAATAATCTTGTTTATACTACGCCGTTGGTTTTGTACTGCATCTTCCGTTTCAGCGCGCTGATACAAACCGGCAAATATTCAGATCCTGTGCAGCTTATTTTCAATGATTTGCCGTTTCAGATTGGCTTTGTACTTTGGGTCATAGGATGTATCATAATTATTTACGCCGACAAGCTCGGTATTAGCTTTGGCGGCACTTAAGCTTATTAAATTCGTATCTCGTATTTTGTTCGTAATGCGTTTGACATTTCACGAGATACGAATAGCGAATTATGGCTGAACAAAGATTACAGAAGGTTTTGGCTGCGGCCGGTGTCGATTCGCGCAGAAAATGCGAGGAGCTGATACTCGATGGCGCTGTCCGTGTCAATCGCAAGCTGGTAGATAAGCTGCCGGCCTTTGTTGACCCGGAAAAAGATGTCATAACTGTAAACGGCAAAAAGATTCACGCTGCGAAGAAAGTATATTTTCTTTTGAATAAGCCTAAAGGCGTGATTTGTACTAACCGCGACCCTCAGGGCAGAAAAAAGGCGATAGACCTTGTCCGTACCGGCGAACGTATCTTCTGTGCCGGCAGACTCGACGCCGATACTACAGGTTTGATTATTCTGACAAATGACAGCGAATTGGCAAACAGGCTAACGCATCCGAAATATGAAGTGGCTAAAACCTACATCGTCAGAGTTAAGGGTGAAATTACCCCGGAACAAATAGAAAAGTTAAAAAGAGGAATCTGGTTGGCGGAGGGCAAAACCGGCAGGGCATCGGTAAAAATACTGAAACGCGGACATAAAGAATCTTTGGTTGAAGTTACCATTCGGCAGGGCCTTAACCGCCAGGTTCGCAGAATGTTGGCGAAAGTCGGCTTGCCTGTAAAATCGCTGACAAGGACACGGATCGGCAAACTCACCGCGCGGGGCCTCGGCGTCGGAAAATTCAGAGCACTGACAAGGGCTGAAGTGGATTACCTCAGCAAAGCTGCCGCTGACTAATCAGCCGATATACAAAAGCCGATGAGATATCAAGCGCACCTTTGAAAAAACCACTTTCTTGAATCAAAAAAACACGATTATAGAGGCTGAACGATGCGTGCCAAACGCAGAAAAAAGGACAGGAAATCCTCATCAGGTACTAAAAGACATACCTTACGGCACAAAACCGAAAGGCGTTCGCCGACAGAGAAAA
>JBGVTO010000083.1:0-9334 GCA_041862635.1 Phycisphaerae bacterium
GTTCGATTTCTCTCCTTCCTGCCATCCAAGCTACAGGGTCTCTGGCTTCTGCCCCGGAAAGACTAACTCCTTCTGAACACGCCAGCCTTAGCTGGTCGCACTACTTAATCCGATTACACATAAAAAATTATCAAAAAAATCTGTATTCACTCAAAAAATTGACATTTATTCGGACTCAATATAAGCAAAATCAACGTTCGTGGAGACAAAATAGAGTCAAAGTGTCACCTGAAAATCAGGGTGTTTTTTAGCTCCTGAAAGAGGTGACTTTTCGAAGGATTCTGGCACTTTACGGCTCATACTCAGACATCGACAACCTGATCTCCACAATTATTTCAACGAGGGACGCTAACACATAATCCAGAGATTTTCCTTGACGGTAAGGTGGATAATTTGGTATAGATGGCATTAGTGAAGCTGGTGCCTGCTCGGTCGGACGTCTATGGATTTTGGTATTCTTGCAATTTTCACAAATAAAGGAGGAGTTATCATGAATCGTTTCAGGCGCAGAGTTGTAGCAAGAACTTTGTGCTTCATGTTGGAGATATTTTACATTTCAATTAACATCCCATATTGGGTTTTTGAAGGAGGATTATTATGTGTGGAAAATTGATCTATCTGGTTTCTTTTGTTTTGCTTGTGACGTTTGGAGTAACGACGCTGGCTTTAGGCGCGCCTTTGCCCAGTGGGTCACTTAAAGTTGGCACGGTCATCGACATTGGAAAGGAGCTTGTCTCTAGCAGTTCTATGTACAACCCGCGCTCGTTTGGCGGGAAAAACTACCTCGTCCAGATTAACACTCCTCAGCGGGGGGTCGGCTGTTATCCGGCTGGCTCAGCTATCTATGAAGCTCTGGCCAATATTGGAGATGGTGCCGAGCTTCGTATGGCTGGCCCGTTCCAAGCCGCCGAATATATACTATTCTCGGGGGGTGCGGGCAACGACTACTTTTCAAGGATCGATCCCAACCTCAATCTTGACACTCGGGTTTTTGCAACGAATCTGGACGTCAGACCCAGTTCTTACGACTGGGTGGACAATGACACGATCATTCATAACAGCTACAAGAGTGGACTGAGAACCAATTTATACCTGACGGACGTCAATCCTGCGCCATTTCAAGTTACCGCTAACACGAGTTGGAACACCAACGGATATGTAACAACAGAGGCAACCACACGCATTCGAAACGTCCGCATGGGGGACATCTACAACGGTTACGCTTACTATGGTGACGCCGGTACAGAAAACGCAGGATTTTGGGCAATCGACCTTGCTACCGGTGTTTCCACACAGTTAGAAACCCTCAGCGTAACCGGCAGCGGCAGTTGGGGACTCTGGACTGTCAAGGAAGTGGATGGATTCCTGTATGTCCATACGACCCATGACGGCATCTATATTTACAACATGATCGATGCGACCACCTTGGGCACTCTACATACCAGATACACTAAGGATGGACTTGACGCATTGGCTGAGGATACCAACCCGAACTGGGGTTTTGACGTGGTGGATGATGGGACTCGAATGCTGCTGAGTGCTGGGCTTGGCAGAATAATCGAAATCATAGACTCCAGAATTGCTAGCACCCCCAACCCGGCTGATGGTGCTGCAGATGTAAAGCAGACATCGATTCTAAAGTGGAGTGCCGGAGACCAGGCCCTTTCACATCAGGTCTATTTCGGCACTGATGAAGAAGCAGTACACATCGCCGATGCAGGTTCGCTCGAGTATGTAGGTACCAGAGAGCTTGGTTCTGAGAGTTATGACCCTGGTAAACTCCAGTGGGATACTACTTACTACTGGCGGGTTGATGAGGTCAATGACGCCAATCCAGAAAGCCCATGGGTAGGCAGCGTCTGGAACTTTACGACTGCCAACTTCCTTGTCGTGGACGATTTTGAGGACTACAACGATTATCCACCCGATGAGATATTCAGTACGTGGATAGATGGATACGAGGTCGCGACAAACGGCGCCCTTGTAGGTTATGCTGAGCCGGATTTTTACAAGGGAGAACATTACGTTGAGACTACGATTGTCCACGGTGGTGCTCAGTCGATGCCATATCTTTACGACAATACTGGTACGGCAAATTACTCAGAGGCAGAACGCACATTTAGTCCTGCGCAGGACTGGACCAGAGAAAGTGTGAAAGTATTATCACTGTGGTTCAAAGGTTATCCGGCGTATATGGGTAGCTTCGTGGAAGGACCAACCGGCACTTTCACGATGACCGCAGAGGGAGTGGATATCTGGGACACCTCAGACCAGTTCCATTTTGCATATAAGGAGCTTTCCGGAGCGGGCACGATTATAGCAAAGGTTGAGAGCGTGGAGAACACACACGAATGGGCCAAAGCCGGCGTTATGATTCGCGATACGCTTGAGCCGGATTCAAGGCACGCGATGGTGGCCATCTCACCCGGTAACGGAGTCTGGTTCGGGCGTCGTGACACGGCTGGTGGCAGCAGCAGCAGCGATAACGAAGCCGGAATCACAGCACCCCAGTGGGTGAAAATAGAACGTACCGTAGGCGGCCTTGTCAAGGCCTACTATTCTGCGGACGGCACCACGTGGACGCAACTGGGTACGCCTGAGCCGGTCACTATGAATACACCTATGTATATAGGTTTGGCGCTAACCAGTCATAACTCCGGCGTGGTGTGCGAGGCCAAATTCTCCAACGTTAGCTTTCCCGGTACGACTGTTGGTCAGCAGTGGACCAGTCAGGATATCGGCATAACCAGTAACGATGCGGAACCGATGTATGTGGTTCTCAATGACAGCGCTGTGGTCACCCATGATAATCCTGATGCAGCCCAGATAGGTGAGTGGACGGAATGGACTATCGACCTGCAGACCTTTGCCGACCAGGGTGTGAACCTGACCAATGTCAATACGATTGCTCTTGGTCTTGGCAACAGGAACAATCCGCAGACTGGTGGTTCAGGTACGATGTACTTCGATGATATTAGGCTGTATCGGCTGGCTCCATAACCAGGACTACCGGTTAAGATCACGTCTGGTTCTCGGAGGGGCCGAGAGTGAAATTCCCTCGGCCTACTCGACCCTGAAAATCAGGGTGTTTTCCAGCTCCTGAAAGACAATACATTACTTGACTTTTTCTCCCGTGATCTCGATGCCTTCGACCTCGATCTTCATATGAGTCACCCTTCCGTCGTTATTTTTGACGAATACAAACCGGTAATCTTCCTCTTCCATGAAGAACCGCGTATGGGTCTCGGCGAATAGCGTCACCCACTGGGCCTGATCGCTGCTTAAGAGCAACTGCCCATCCTCGAATTTGACCATCTGCATCTTGTCAATGATCGCAAAATCGTACGTGCCGGCATACATCTTGAGGATTGATGGATCAACGTCGATCGCTATCAGTGCCGGTGGAGGCTCTTTCTTGCGGTTAGGATCGTAGTGCGGGTACCCGAGCCAGTCGAAGGGAGAGTAAGTATCACCAATTGCTGCCTCCGCCAGTTCCCTCGCCACACTCTCGAAGTTGTCGCTGTTGCTCATGAGCACAACACCGATACCCTTGTCGGCATAGGTGACGGTGTAGTTTTGCCACCCGAAGTCGTGGCCGGTGTGAAAGAAGGCGGGTCCGTGTTTGGTGTCGAACCTGCCCCAACCCAGGCACCACGACAGGTGGATCGGCTCATACTCCTTGGTCTGCTGCCACGCTCCCGGACCGAACATGTTCCGGTAGCTAATTGCAACTTGCGAACGCAGCATTTCGTCTATAGTTGACTTACGTTGGCCCTCGGCTCCAATTATGGCAACCAGCAGACGAGCGTAATCGCCAGTGGTTGTGAACATCGAACCTGCCGCGTCCGCCTCACGCCTTTCGTCAAAATGTCTCGGTCTTTCGTATTGGTCATGTGGAGTCGCCGCGTTTTCCTTCCAGGCATCCTGCCACACATAGCTCGTTCGTGTCATACCCAGCGGCTCGAACACTCTCTCGCGCGCCAATTCCTCCAGGCCCTTTCCTGTTACCTCTTCGACTGCCATCTGCAGAAGTTGAATACCCTCGCCTGAGTAGCTGTGCCGCTGCCCGGGATCGAACAAAAACTTCAACGTCTTGTCATCCGTCAGGAACCTCCAGTTGGGAAAGCCGGTGGAGTGACTCAGGCACAGCCTGGCCGTGATTTGCTTGTAGCGATGGTCGCCTTTTAGATCTGCGTACTTCTTGTAGTCGGGAAGCGGCTTGTTGAGGAACTCATGCAGTGGTTTGTCGAGGTCAATAATACCATCTTCCACCAAGAGCATCACCAGGTAGGCAAAAACGGTTTTACTTAAGGACGCTGCCACGAAGATCGTCTGTTCGTCATTTGGCTTGCCGGTTTTCTTGTTCTTCAGACCAAATGTCTTGCAGTAAGCAATCTTTGAGCGGTTAATAATCGAGCACGAAAGCCCCGGGACTCCGGCTTTCTCCATGATTCCGGCCATCGCCGCTTCCATTTCCGGAATCGATATTGGCTTACCATCGAGTGACGTTAGCTCAGTGGCTAGCTTAGATGTGCCGCTGATGCCCATACCCGAATTCGCGAATGTCCGAAAGGTCGTACTTGAAGACTTGGCAAAAGCAACTGTGACATGCATTCCGACTGCCAACAAAAAAATTATTTTGATGTTCTTGCACCTTTCCATAACTTTGCTCCCTTCAAATTTGTCAACCGTTGTTAGTTCTTGATGCCATCAATATTCGTAACTACCTCAATCTCTGAATATTCTTTTGCCTTTCGTACTAAATCAATGTCTTCTTTCTCTTTCAGATATTTATCAAAGAAAGCCAAAATCGTCACATTCATTATTTCAATCATTTTGTTGCCATCAATCGTTCCCATGAGTGGAGTGGCAAATGGAACCGGATAGATCGAATAATCAGTAAAATTATAGTGGTCCGAATTTTTTACACTCAGTGAGTAACAATCCGTTGTTGATTTACTGGTAAACAAGTTTCCATATCCTAAAAACCTCTTGCTGTTCAGAAACATAAAAGGCATTTGAATTTTCTTGTCTGATACTGAACCGAACAATCCACCATCAACACTAATGCCTGCCTTGATTCTTCTATCCGTTATGCATATTTCACTGGATGCAATACCTCCCATCGACATGCCGAACACACCAATCTTATCCAAGCTCAATTTGCCTTTGAAGATTTCGTTCTCTCTGTTAATGTCCTTTACTTGATTGAGAAAGAAAGAAATGTCTTCTGCCCAATATTTTGGACTTTCCTTTAAGAGCGTTGGTAAGGTATTGTTTGTATCTACAAAAACCTGCATACGCTCTTTGTCGTTGCTTGCACTAAACATTTTGTGAAATAATTCGATGGCTTTTGGATTTTGTTGCTCCTGCATTATCTTCTGGAACCTAATACTATTTACATCAAGATGAATTGTCCTCCCATTGGGATATGATGAGAATTTACACTCATAATGATGAGCAATGCTAAATATGATGTAACCATGACTTGCCAGTTCTTCCATCAAGATTGAATTTTGTGAATAGTGCTCCCCCCAACCGTGAGAAAATATAAGTACTGGATAATCTTTTTCTTTGGGCGAGACAGGCAAATCACGACTGGAATTTGTCTTCAAGTCTTTGAATATCTCCGGAAATTGTAAAGAATCAATTGCAAATTTAGCATTAAGGAAATAAGGTTCAGGTTTGGAACTGTTTTCTGTCGGATACCATACCTTAACTGTGATTTCCCTATTGTTCTGAAGGCTGTTGTCAAATAGTTCTTTTCGGCTATCATCTGTAAAACCAAGGTAAGTTACTCCAATAGAATGTTTGCCTGATGGCCTTGGTAATGTGTTGGCTTGACTTTGAGTGGGATAGGACAGTACGAACCACAGCAAGAATAGCAATAGCCTTTTCATGTTACTACTCCTTTTTATAATTGTGCTCCTTTCAAATGCGTAAACATAAAGATTGTAACTTTGGCAGGAGCAATTATACAGATCTAATGTTACCCTTTTGTTATGGTTTTATACTTTTTTTAATATTTTTCAACACGTCGCAGAATGGATCCCAAAAGGCGAGCGTATCTCAAGGCGGATGTTTACAAAAGAGCTATATGAATGATACATTTATTTCTCATCGTATACTTAATCAATTACGAGTTTTTGTGTCGTGTAGCCGACACAAATGCTCTATTGGATTGAACCGCTGAAGTGTTATTTTGAATGTTAACAGACATTCTGGAGTCAAACTGTCACCTGGCAATCAGGGTGTTTTCCAGTTCCTGAAAGAGGTGACTTTTTGAAGAGTTCTGGGATTTTACAATACATGAAAATGGGATTACTTAATTGTGTCGTGTCACTCTTCTGCAGTCTTTGTTTGCAGTAACTTCCCTCACCATTCTTCAGCCTTTTCCGGCTTTTGCACAGTTTATCAAGAACGAGGCTAATCCAAGATCAAGGGATTTTCCTTGACGGGAATGTGACTGATTTAGTATCAATTATGTTAATGAAGCTTGTGCATGCGCAGTCGGGCATCTGTGGCTTTGAGGTCATCCAGCAGGCGCAATTTCTGCAGTTTTTCGAATAGAGGAGGAATTATTACGTATTATGCGAGGCACAGAGTTTTAAGTGAGAACTTTGCACATCGCAATGAAGATATTTTTGCATTTCAATTAACAACCTATGTTGGATTTTGAAAGAGGACTATTATGCCTAAGAAATTGATTTATTTAATCTGTTTTGCTCTGGCGCTTTGTCTGTTTCAAACAAGCATAGCCAACGCTGCCGATCCTTCTCTTGTCGGCTGGTGGAAGTTTGATGATGGTTCTGGTACTACTGCTATTGATTCTTCAGGCAACGGCTTCGATATACCGCTGCATAACACAACGTGGGAAGATGGGGTCTTCGGGGGCGCGTTACACTTCCACGGTATGGGTTATGGATACGTAGAGAATTTTAAATACAGTGACAACGCTATCACGGTATGCGCCTGGGTTCGGCACGATGCGTTCAGAATCGGTAAAATCGAGCGATACGTAACGGTGGCTCCAGAAGTCGCCGTGATTCGCAAGGAGGCAAATGGTTCACTACACTTCTACATAAAGACGGACGGCAATCTCCGGCACCTGTGGGTCAGTGATGTCCTCAGGGTAGGCCGGTGGCATCATGTTGCAGGCACCTGGGATGGGATCACACAGCGCCTGTATATCGATGGCGTGGAAATTGCTAGCCAAGAACTTGGTGGTGTTTTAGGCAACACTTCTAATGTAGAAATGAGTTCTGGGGGCGAGCCCTTTAATGGGATGTTGGACGAGGTTCGCATCTACAACCGTGCGCTGACGAGAGCTGAGATTCGGGCTTTTATGCAGGGAGAAGAACGGCCATTAGCTTCTAGTCCCATTCCAGCCGATGGTGCAACATCTGTGGACACACATGTGACTCTTAGTTGGACACCAGGCTTCGGTGCACAATTACATACCGTGTACTTCGGTGATAATTTTAACGGTATCAACAATGCCACCGGGGGGCTCCCTAGGTCAACGCTGAGCTTTACCCCCGGACCGCTTGAGCCAGGCAAAACATACTACTGGCGTGTCGATGAGTTTGATGGCATAGAGAGTCATAAAGGTGAAATCTGGAGCTTTACAGTTGCACGTCCTATCGGTGGCTGGACATATGATGGGGGCATTCTGGTAGGCGCTTACTACTATCCATGGTACGGTCCAACGGCACATCGAGTTTCACAGTCGCTTCGTTGGCACCTGATACCCCACCAAACTTCGGAGCTTGGCGAATATGATAGTTCCAGTGATGAGGTAATTGCCAAGCATATCGATTACAGTCACCAGGCAAATATTCATTTCTGGCTCTGTAGCTGGTGGGGACCAGGGACAAATGAGGACAACGTTCTTAGGTACAGCATACTGCCCCATCGCTACGCTAGTGAGCTTAGGTACGCAATCCTGTACGAGTCAACTGGTCGGTTAGGGTCCTTCTCAGACCCGGACTATTCCAACTTGCTGCCCGACTTCAAATATTTTGCTGATAATTTCTTTGGCAATCCAAACTACCTGAAGATCAATGGGCGTCCCGTCGTATTTATCTACCTCACACGTGTATATTTTCGCAGTCCTTTAGGTTACGATGCCCTCGCAACCTTGCGTGCTGCCTTTCCTAATATATACATTATCGCGGATGACATATTTGGTCCTAACTACTCGCCGACCAATGCGAGCAAATGGGATGCTGTTACTGCTTATGATGTGTATGGTCAGACGCTGCAATCCTTCGGATCTACCAAAGCTGCGCTCGATCAGCTCGAAAGAATCTTGTCTCAAGCCAAAGCTGCTGCCAATAGCGTGGGTGTTGGGCTGATTCCATTCGCAACGCCGGGATTCAATGATAAGGGTGTTCGGGATGGCCATGATGGTGCACCTCGGTATTTTGAAGATGAGCCTACATCCGTCGAAGGCGATCTGTTCAGGGCAATGCTTCGTGATGTTGTCGTATCCAAAGTTGATCCGTTAGCCGAGAACATCCTGATGGTTACCTCCTTCAACGAATGGCATGAGGACACACAGATTGAACCTACGATGGGGACTGCTGGTATCACCAACGTAGATGATTCGGCTTCTGGTAGCGATTACACGCAGGGCGACTACTACACCGACTACGGCTATCTCTATCTGGATATCCTTTGCCAAGAAACATCTTTACTTCCGGTGGATTTCCTGTCTGATGCATTGGACACGTCTTTAAGTTTCACCAGTGGCGGCAGCGCGGATTGGTTCGCCCAGTCTACGACGACCCGCTACGATGGGGACGCGGCACAGAGCGGGGATATCTCGCACAGTCAAGACTCGTGGATGCAGACAACGGTGAGCGGAACAGGAACGGTGAAGTTCTACTGGAAGGTATCGTCTGAGGAAGATTTTGACTTCCTGGAGTTTTACATCGACGGCTCGCTTCAGGACAGGATCAGCGGCTTAGTGAACTGGGAACAGAAGACCTACACCATCAGCACTTCGGGTTCACATACGTTGGAATGGCGATATGTGAAGGATGGAAGTGGGGACTCTGGCAGCGATTGCGGCTGGGTGGACAAAGTCGAGTGGTTGGCTAACTAAATCTACTGCAGGGCATAGGACAGGTTCTACATTTGTATACCTTATTCATTAAATCAGGGGAAGAATGCTCTAGCAACTTTCATGTCACAGCTGTGGATATCCGTAAAAGAATCATATGAATGATGATTCTTTTCATCCGTATACACCTTCCTGACATATGTCTCACCGGTAGTATTTGTTATGATGAGCGAAAAATATACTGTCAGGAAGGAGTCCTTTATGGGA
>JBGVTO010000084.1:0-19213 GCA_041862635.1 Phycisphaerae bacterium
GCAAACCCGAAGCAGTAATCGTGTACGTCATCTGGTGCCAGTCCGCTGATCCGCTGATTCGGTCCTGAAGCACACTATCAATGTAAAATTCCAGATAGTCATAACCACCCTCAGAAGATACCTTCCAATAGAAGCGCACCGTTCCTGCCCCACTAACCATCGACTGCATCCACGATTCCTGGTCGTCCGAGATACCTCCACTCTTGGCCGCATCCTCATCGTAGTAGAAGGTCTTTGTCTGGGAGAGCCAATCCGCACTGCCACCCGTGGTGAAACTCAAAGTCGTGTCCATTGCCTTAGACAAAGAGTCGGAGGGTGGTCCAGTTGTCCATTCCACCTTGTCAACCCGGCCGCAATCGTCTCCTTCACTTGTGCTACCATCCTTCATATATCGCCATTCCAACGTATGCGAACCCAAAGCAGTGATCGCATACGTCATCCGGTGCCAGCCCACCGAGCCGCTAATTCGGTCCTGCAACGAGCCGTCAATGTAAAATTCCAGGAAGTCGAAATGGCTCTCAGAAGATACCTTCCAGTAGAAGCTCACCGTTCCGGCACCGATAACCGTCGTCTGCATCCAAGATTCCTGGTCGTCCGAGATACTTCCACTCTGGGCGTTATCTCCTCCGTAATAGGAGGTCGAGATCGGGTAGAACCACTCCCAATATGAGCTCGTGGTCTGGGAAAACCAATCCGCATTGCCACCCGTGGTGAAACTCAAAGTTGTGTCCAGGGCCTCTGAAAGGTCATAAGCAGATACGGCCCCACTCAGCAGGAAAACTAATATTGAAGCCAACATTGTCCTTTTCATCATTTTACCCTTTTAAAAAAATTGTTAATATTCCAGCATACCCCATGTGAGCTGATATCGCTTTTCCTTGGAAAACTAATCAGCAAAGACTATAGCTAAGTGCCGCTGTTGATACCAAATGCAACGTTTTTTCCGCCGAAAAGTAAATAGCAGCCTTCCGTAGCTGAGCGGGCATGCCGCACTTCCTCTTGAACATTTAGATCTTTCTTCAAACAAAATCATACTCCTTCCAGGCCGAAAAAGCAAGTAAAAAATGGCCTCAAACTCAGAAATTTTTGGAGATTTTTCAGAGGTAGATTCAATTCATGGCAGACTCCCCCCCTATATCAAAAAACCGACGTTAAAATTACCGGGTAATTGTGCCGGCTCTAAGCCATAATCTCAGAAAAGGCTTAACCGGGTACTGCTTCGGTTTGCTTTCGGGGGATTTGTTTAGCCATTCGGCGTTTTCGCTCATTTTGAGGGCAAAAACAGGGAATTGAAAAAAAATTCAAAATTTTTTTATTTTTTTGTTGACAAATACTATGATACGTAGTACTTTGGTGCAAAGTAGCATTTATCGAGGTTTGTTTTAAGATATGGAGGTTAATATTATGAGTGGTAAGTTGCTTGATGATTTGGGGCAGTTACAGCGTGCGGTAATCGAGGTGGTCTGGGAGCTTGGTGAGGCAAGTGTCCATCAGGTTCGCAAACGGCTGGCCCGTAAGAAGAAGCTCGCCTACACAACGGTCCTTACAGCGATGCAAAAGCTGGAGAAGGCCGGCTGGCTGCGACATCGCACTGAGGGGAAAGTCTATATCTATACACCGACGCGGACCCGCGAAGAAGCCGGCGCCAGCTCGGTGCACAAATTTATGGAGCGGATGTTCGATGGGGACGCCCTTTTGATGTTTCAGCATCTGATGCGTCAGAACAAGCTTAGTGACGAGGAGCTTCGTGAGCTTCGAAAAATGATTGATGAAAAAAGAAAGGAGAGCAAAAAATGATACGCGAACTATTCCTAAGTGACTTTCCGTTATCGAGCTGTGTGTGGCAGAGCACGATTTTTATTGTGGTCGGCCTTGTAGGCAGCTTCATCCTGAGACATCGGTCGTCAAGGGCACATCAGGTACTGTTTTTAGCGATGATTGCAGCGGTGATTGTGCCGATTATGAGCATATTGGTCAAACACTATGAATTAGGTATGTTTGTAGCCGAGCCGATCGCAATCCAATCGCCGGCCGAAGACTGGGCCACAGCGAGTAATTATGGAGCCCCTGGAATCATCTCGGCTGAGAATATTGAACATAATCGTAGCACTTTTGAAAGGGATTTAACCTCAGCTACGACTGGTTCAGAAATTGCCAAATTCCCCTGGCGTTCGGTCGTGCTGTGCGGGTGGATTGCAGCAAGTTTGATTTTATTTGCTCGATTGCTTGTAACATTTGTATTAGGAGTTCGGATACTTGGCCAGGCGCTGCCTTTGGACTACCAGAGGATTAAAGAAGCATTGCATCTGGCCAGAGCAAAACTTGGGATTGATAAAGATGTAAGTATTCGCAGCAGCCGGGGCGTTCACAGTCCTGTGATATGGTGCTGGAGACGCAGACCTGTTCTGTTAGTGCCGAGCTCAGCCGGGCGATTTGACAATAGACTTGACTGGGCCGGAGTGCTTTGTCATGAATTAGCCCACTGGAAACGGCGAGACCATATCAGCGGACTATTAGCGGAGCTGGTAGTTTGTATCTTGCCGTGGCATCCGCTTTTATGGTGGGCAAAGTCTCGGCTGGTAAAGCTCAGCGAGCAGGCCTGTGATGACTGGGTCGTAGCCACCGGCCGGCCTTCCACCGACTATGCAGAATCGCTGCTTGATTTGACACCCGGCGGCCAGATGGCGTTTGTTCCTGCTGTGGTGCGCAGCAAAAAGGGACTGGCTGGCAGGATTCGCCGCATACTGAAAGATAACTGTGGCAATCCGCGGACAGGAGCAACGTGGGCTTTGGCAGTGAGTATCGTGGCAGCATGTCTTACCATTGGCGTGGCGTGTGCACAAACCCGGCCCGCAAAACCACAAGTTGCAACTGAACACGAAGCCAAATATAATGAGTCACTGATCAAAGCTGCGGCTGACGGTGACATTGAGCAGGTCAAATCTCTCATTTCAAAAGGCGCTGATGTCAGTGCTAAAGACAAGCTAGGAAGGACGGCTCTACATTATGCCTCCGAGAAAGGCCATAGAGAAGTGGCCAAGTTACTCATCAGCCATGGGGCATATGTCAATGCCACGAGTTTTGATGCGAGAAAACCTCTGCACTACGCAGCCATGCGAGGGGACAAGCAGACCGTCGAACTATTACTCAGCAAAGGTGCAGATATTAATGCAAAGGATAGGTATGGCAGCCCACCTTTGTTTGAGGCTATGAAAAGCTCAGCAGCGGGTCACAAAGAAGTGGTTGAGCTTCTGTTTGCAAAAGGAGCCAAAATCCCTGCTTTTCATCTTGCTGCTTATTTGGGAGATATAGAAAAACTAAAAAAGTGTCTGCAAGATGGAATAGACATAAACTCACAAGAAGATTTTGGCAGCACAGTTTTGCACCTTGCGACCAATTTGGGCAAGAAAGACATCGTGGAGTTTCTTATCAGCAGAGGTGCTCAGGTCGATGCAAAGGATACCATCGGTGTGACGCCTCTATATTATGCAGCTATGCACAACTACGAGGATATTGCTGACCTGTTGCTGGCTAAGGGCGCCGATGCCAATGCAAAGGACAAGGATGGTTATTATACCTTACTCTACTATGCGATATGGGATAGCAGCAAGGATGCTATTAAGCTACTCATCAGCAAAGGAGCCAATGTCAACGTAAAGGATGATTATGATTATACCCCTCTTGTCTATGCGATCTGGGAGGATGATAAGGACATGGTAGAACTGCTCATTAGTAAAGGAGCCGATGTCAACGCCGTGGATAAGGATGGTCTTACACCATACTACTGGGCGGCTATGCAGGGCCGTAAAGACCTTGTCGAATTACTCACCGCTAAAGGAGCTGCTCCTGAATCCACCATCCATTTAGCCGCGCGCGCGGGAGATTTGGCAAAAGTTAAAAGTTTTATCGAAGAGGGCACCGATGTTAATGCGAGGGATAAAGGCGGCGAGACGCCACTTTTCTCGGCCGTCCTCGCAGACAATAGCGACGTTGCCAAATTCCTTATCACCAAAGGTGCAGATGTAAATGCCAAAGACGGCGGAGGCGTGACACCACTAAACTTTGTTATAAGATCGCGCGGCAAAAAGGATATGGTGGAACTGCTCATTTCCAAAGGTGCAGATGTCAACGCAAAAAACGAAAGAGGTGTAACGCCACTGCACTCGGCGATCGTACGCGGCCAAAAGGATGTAGCAGAACTTCTTATCGTTAAAGGCGCAAATCTGAATGCAGAAATCACCGGCGGCCCGGCGGTCGGCTGGACGCCGCTGCACTTTGCGGCCGGATCTGGACAAGCGGAAATTGCGGTACTACTCATTTCCAAAGGTGCGGATATCAATGCCAGAGAAAACAACAACCAGACGCCACTGCACGTAGCGTGCTTACGCGGCCACAAGGATGCAGCAGAATTGCTGATTGCCAAAGGCGCCGATATAAACGCAAAAGATAACAAGGAGCGGACAGCTTTGTCATTGGCAAAGGAGCAAGGGCACGACGATATCGTCGAACTGCTGCGTAAGCACGGGGCGAAAGAATAGCTGGTTAATTGGTGATTGGTTAATTGGTTAATTAAAGAGTCACGACTTACCATTTAACTATTCACCATTTCCACAGTTATCCAGCATAGAGACACCTTTCATGGACTAAGAGTTTCTGTCAACTTCTTGGGATTTTTCTTTAGCCATTCGGCTTTACATCCTCTACATAAAGTTAACGTAGAGGAATTTTTTTTTGTGCGTTTTTCATCCAATAATGGAGATTTTGTAAATTTTTTTGAAAATTACGAATTTTTTCGCTGACAAATACGAAAGTTTTCGTATATTCTGCCGATATAGAATAACAAACAAAATTAAAGGAGAACCATAATGGCAAGACGCAAAAGTTCACGACCGACAGATAGAGAGCTGACAATCCTCAAGATTTTGTGGGACAACGGGCCGAGCACAGTTCGCCAGGTCAACGAGGCAATGAACAAGGATGGAAACACCGGCTACACCACCACTCTCAAGCTAATGCAAATAATGACCGAAAAAGGGCTTTTAGTCAGGGATGAATCTCAGTGGAAACATGTCTATAAACCGGCACTTACAGAGGAAAGAACCCAAAAGCAATTAGTGGGTGATTTGCTTGAAAGGGCGTTTTCCGGCTCGGCTGAAAAACTCGTAATGCGGGCACTTTCAGCCAAAAAGGTCTCGGCGAAAGAGCTTGCAAGAATAAGAAAAATGCTTGATGAATTCAGGAGGGAATAATCATGATAGCTTTGGAAAATATCCTTTCACAGGAAATTGTACAAAGACTGGGCTGGACGCTGCTTCATTTTATCTGGCAGGCTGCGGTAGTCGCCCTGCTTTTGGCGATACTGCTAAGAATATTGCGAAAATCCGCTGCAAACCTGCGCTATATATTTGCCTGTCTGGCTTTGGGCCTGATTGTTCTATTGCCCGTTATAACCATTCAATGGGTACCTGTTTTTGCACCGAACATCGCAGCCCGTATTGCACCGGCGCCCGTATCAACTGTTTTACCAACATTAGAAATGCCCGCAGCCGAAACTATCGTAATAGAAAAGCCCGCACAGTCTGAAATTGTCACCCCATCTTCTTCTGTCCCCTGGAAACAGCGCGCGATTGATACCCTCGAACCAAGTTTGCCTTATATAGTCTTAGGATGGCTAATCGGTGTCTTCGCGCTTTCCCTCTGGCACCTGGGCGGCTGGACACAATTGCAGCGGCTGAGACGAAGAATGGTTAAACAGGTAGATGGCACACTGCACAGCAAACTAAAAGTTTTGGCCCAAAGACTAAGAGTCAAACAAACGGTACAGCTTATGGAATCCGCTTTAGTCCAAATACCTACCGTCGTCGGCTGGCTGAGGCCGGTGATACTACTGCCGGCCAGCGCTTTAACAGGCCTAAGTTCAGAACAATTAGAGGCCATCTTGGCACACGAGCTGGCCCACATCCGCAGATGCGATTATCTTATCAATATCCTTCAAACCATCGTGGAGATACTCGGCTTTTATCATCCGGCTGTGTGGTGGATTTCATATAAGATTCGCGCCGAAAGAGAAAACTGCTGCGACGATTTAGCCGTGAGCATATCCGGCGACCGCGTCTGTTATGCAAAGGCCCTGACCTCAATGGAAGAAATCCGAGCCGGCTACGGCCGGTTAGCCGTTGCAGCCGGTGGAGGCAATCTCTTCAAACGTATATACCGTCTTCTTGGCAAGGATTCGAATGATAAGACCAGCTTCAGTTGGATACCTGCGGTCACTGTAATTCTGCTTATAATCGCATTAGTAATACCAACTACCTTTGCTTTGACTAACAAATCCAATCCCCAACAGATTGAGCAAAAAACCAATGTGCTTTTCGAAGATAAACAAACAGTTTCGGCTGATAAGTTAAAATGGTTGGGTCTTGCTGTAGCTATGTATGCCGATGAGCATAACGATAATCTGCCCGACAGTGTAAAGGAAGTGAAACCTTATCTACGAGATGAACAGGATTTTAGCTGGCTTCTTGATAATGTAGAATACTTCGGCAGGGGGAAATCGGCGCAGCGTAACGCCGCACGAATACCAATAGCTTACGATAAATCATTGTTTATAGAAACTGATGCGACAAATGTTCTGTTTCTCGACTTTAGCGTGCGATTTCTTGATGCCAAAGAATTTGAAAAGCTCGATATCAAAAGAGCTGAATTACTAATCGAAGCGCGGTTTTTGTCGGTGAGTGAGGATTTCCTTCAAAATATAGGCCGCGACGCAAATTCCCCGGACGAAGCCAAGGCTTTGTTGAGACTCAGGTCTGAGCTGCTTGCGGCCTCGGATGGTTCTAAAACCAAGAGCTTTATACTTGATGACTCCAAGGTCAAATTACTTAATGGAGCGGTCCAGGCCCACAAAGATTCCAGGGTGCTCGCCGCACCGCAGATACTGACCCGGGAAGGTAAAACGGCGGAAATCAGAGTTCTTAATAAAGAAACCTATTATGTCTCGGGCTATACCGAGCCGAACCGCCCTTCCAAAGAGCCGCAGCCAAAAATCGATAAGGTAGAAGAAGGCATTTCCTTATCGGTCAAGCCGAGACTAACACCCAATAAAAATATCGACTTGGTGTTCGAATTAGAGATTACCCAAGTTCTCGGCCTTGAAGAACGTATGTATAAGGATAAATATCCGTACAAGCATTGGACGGTACAGAGAATCGCTCAAAGCGCTCGCTATAGAGCACATAATGGCCAGACACTGCTTTGTTGGGGTCACAAAATATCAAAACAGCAAGACGGACGAACCGAACAAAAAGACCTGCTTGTCCTAATCAAAGCTGAGACAGTCGGCTCTCCTGAACAAGATAAGTCAACTCAGGCAGAGGACCCGACAGTGGCCGAACCAGGCAAGTCAACCAGCGATGTGATTGTGAAGCCGGGAATAGTAAAGGGCAGGACAGTATGGCCAAACGATAATGAGCTGGAACCCGATGTACAGGTTGAGCGTAAAGTGTCAATGGAGCAGCAGGTTTATGACATCTCCGACCTGGTCGTGACTGCCGCCGATGCGAATGATCTCATTCGACGCATAACAACCACAATTGAGCCGGATAGCTGGTACAAACTCAGTGAGAAAGGATACGGAACCATAATCGCCTATCCCGTTCGACAGCCAAAGAAGTTTGCTGTCATGCAAACTTGGAAGATTCAACAAAAAATCCGACGCCTTTTAGAGGATATGCACGCTTCCCAAGGTAACCAAATAAAGACCAAAGCTGCACTCCAAGTTGAAGATTCTACTCAGAGACTACTCAATTTAGGCCACGCGCTGCTCATCTATGCAAACGACCACGACGACAAATATCCGCTTTCGCTGCGGCGATTGCGAGATTACTTAAATTTAGAAGAATTTAATTGGGCTTTGGCTAATGTCGAGTATCTGGGACATGGAAAGACGATAGCAGTCCGGCCGGATGTCGTGATAGCTTATGACAAGATGCTGCTAACAAAAGGAAAAGGTACCAACGTATTATTCAACGACAGCCATGTTGAGTTTGTAAAGCCCGAAAGACTAAAGGAGCTCGGCATCAGCGCGACTGAAATCCAAATCGAAACAAAGATTTTGTTGGTGAGCGAGGATTTCCTCCAAAGTATCGGCCTCGACGCAAATTCCGTGTCCAGCTCCGACGCCTGGTCGGAACACCTTGCCGCAAAGTATGCCGCTGAGCCAAACTCTACAACATACATCCTTATACTTGATGACCTCCATGTCAGCTTCCTCCTCAAAGCTGTTGGTGCTCACAAAGGTGCCAGCGTGCTCGCTGCACCACAAGTACTGACCCGGGAAGGTAGAACGGCAGAAATCGGAATTATGACTGAAGAATACTATGTCTTAGGCTATACCGAACCTAACGACCCTTCCGACAAGCCAGAACCAAAAAACGATAAGGTAGAACTGGGAACCCGCCTTTGGCTCGAGCCGGAACTTACACCTGACAGCGAAAAAATTAAACTGGATTTCAAAATGGAGATGCGCCAGCTCCTCGGCTACGAAGAACGTAAGTACAAAGGCAAATATATATACCTCGTTCCCCGGACCGAAGTAGTAAGTACAGAGATGCCCTGTTTGATTCCCGATGGCAAAACACTGCTCATTGGCGGTCAGAAAATAACCGAGCAGGTCTCACAGGTCTCAGCCGCACCCATATTGAGCAAACTGCCCGTAGTTGGAGAACTGTTTCGCAGCCGCGACAAAACCAGGGACCAAAGGATATTATTGATACTGGTTAAACCGGTCATTAACCCCCAACAAAAAGCCCGTAAAATCCTTCCCGGCCAAGAGGATTCTGAAGAACACATAAAATCTCTCGCAAACCAGCTCGAAAAAAAGCTCAACCCCCCTGCCGATTAAAAAATTGCGTTCTCAAATCCTCATCAACCGCAAAAGAAAGCACATCGGCTATTTTAAAAACGAAATCGACGCCGCCCGCGCTTACGACCAGGCCGCAAAGCTCTATTATGGGGATTTTGCTATCTTGAACCTTGAATAGTAAAAACTTCTTCTCATTCACTCATCCACCCATTAACACATCTACTCATCCACAAACAAATGTCTTATGCCTTGTGTAATTTTTTTCTTGAAAATCCCACCTCAGTAGTATAAATTTGCAATAGATAAGCAATCAAGCGAGAAACATCTTGGATTTATGGTTCAGCAGGTAGGGTGTGCACCGCAAACCTTTTTCTCTTACATGTTGAGAAAAAACGTGTTTTATACGGACATTGAAACGGCAAAAGGTTATTATACGGAAACCATATAATCAGTAGTTGGCACTAAGAAGGGAGTATCAGTGGAATTTTCGTATCAATTTGACGAATCAATATGGTTGGCATTCAACGAGCATAATCTGCGATACTCCCCAATCCACCGCAGAACACGTTTCTGGTCCCGCTTTGTAATTATTCCAATTGCGCTAGTTTTCATCGTGCATGACTATTTCGCAAAAGATGAAGTCATTGGGCTTACAATTACCTTTTCAGTTATCGCGGTGTTTTGGTTTTTTCTGTACCCCAAGGTCTACAACAATTCAGTAATGAAAAAGGTCAAGAAGATCGTCAGAGACGAGAAGAACAGGAGTCGATTTGAGAAACAAACATTCAAGATCACTCCAGAGCATATCCACTGGTCTAGTGCGGGAGGTGAATCAACGGTCAAGTGGGATAAGATTGTCAGTGTGACAGAAACAGATGATTATATCTTCATCTACATCTCAACAGTGGAAGCAATAATTATTCCTCACAAGTCGCTTGAAGGTGCTTCATCCGAAGATGTAAAGTCAAAAGTAAATGAGTATTTTAGAAAAAGGACCGCTAACAGCTGATCCCAACTTACTGGCAAGTAGCCGTGCCAGAAGCGTAACATTTAGAAATAGAGACGGCTGTTGGTTCTTATACGGAAACCATATAATCAGTAAATGCGTTGATGAGTGAATGAGTAGATGAGTGTATGGTCAAATGAGAAATGTTAAGTATAGTCGATTTCCATTAGGACGTACGACTGCTACTTGGAAGGCCGTATTTTTTCTTGGCCTGGTTGGTGTTTTCTTCTTTTTGTGCTTGCTGTATCGCGCCAACTTGTATTACAGGATGAGATTCGGCCGTGTTATGGCCCTGAGCGTTGACTTTTCCACTCCCGGCGATTATATCGCATCCATAAAATACAGACCTGCAGTAAAGGACGCAATTCTTGGGCTGGATGTACCTAAGAAGATACTGTCTGAGATGTCCGCCGATGAACTTCACTCTGGCCTGCAATGTACATACACGATTCGCGATAAAGATGGCAAGAAGCTTTTCTCAGGCAGTCTCGTACAGGAACCCATCAGGCCTGGTCCACACCCATACGAGAACGTCATCCAGTTGGCTTATTTAGGCGATTGGTACGGTGAAGTGAAGTGGCAAATCAACGCCACCATTACACAGGGAGCGCCCGCGCTTAAAGGTATCCCGCATCGGCTTGTTCTCATAGATGACGAGGTTCGTCTCGAATTTACGTTTCCTTTGTTTTTGTTGTATTGGTTCATTGCTCCACCGGTTCTACTGGTTGCGGCTATAACCCTGATAGCCCTCGTCGCAGCATCCTTACGCAAAAGAAAACGGCTCTCGAACAGTCAACAAATTACTGATACGAACTGCGTAGAACGCGGCCGGTGAGTTAGACGTTATACGTAAACAATATAATCAGTAGCTATAGGAAAAAATATCATGAACATCCGCTTGCATAATGAGATTATCGTTATCGGCTTAATCGTATCGGTGAGCCTCAGCGGGCCGGGATGCAACCATCGTCTGCGATATGAGCGCCAGCAAGCCGCGATTGCGAAAGTCGAAAAGCTGGGTGGTACAGTTCAGATTGACAAGGAAAATTTGCAATCCCCCGCCCTGACAGTGTCCCTTATGGACTGCAAAGTCACTGATGCGGAATTAGGGTTTTTGAAGGACCTAAACGGCCTTCAAACTCTGGACTTACGCTCGACGAAAATAAACGGCCGGGGCCTGCTCCACTTAAAAGATATGAAGAGCTTAAAGACGTTGCTCCTGCATCATACCCCGATTACCGATGCGGGAATGAAGCAAATTAAAGAATTGAGCAGCCTGATAGAGCTTGACGTGGGCCACAGCTATATCAGCGATACGGGACTGGCATACATTGGCGAAATGAAAGGGCTGCAGGTCTTGTTTCTTAGCGATACGGGGATTACCGATGCAGGCTTAAAAAATCTCAACCAATTGCAGGAACTGATGCGCCTGTATATAAACGATACGAATATCTCCGATGCGGGCCTTGAACACCTTAAGGTCTTAACGAAACTGATACAGGTCGATACCAGTGGTACCAAATGCACCCAGGCCGGGCTTTCTCAACTGGAGCAGGTGCTGGCAAGAAATCGAAGAAACCGTTAACACAATACGTAATACGACATACGCAATGCGAGATACCACTCACTATTTACTGTTCACAAGAGACAGCCTACAACACTCAGCAAGTCAATCTTACCAGAAGAAACCGGGTGTATTCCCATAGCGAGGTACTGCAACACCATTTTGAATATCCGGGTTGAACGGCCTCCATTCGACATGACTATCCAAAAAGCCGATGTTTCCACCGCGAGGCTCGTAGTCGCTTTTCAAATGGCTTGTTTGATCGTATACTTGATGCTGACCATAGATACCACCCGGAACCTGGCGGAAATTACGCCCATACTTAGTGTTGCTTTGAGGTATGCCCATAATCGAATCAATACACAACTCTCTCAATGCTGGATTCTTCTCCTGGGTTGTCTTTAACCAGATATTCTGCAAGTTATCATTTTCATAGCGTACAATATCCGGCCGTCCTCCCTGACTAAGCTCCAATAAGTAGCAATACCCGGAGACAATGAAGCTGCTGTTACCGTAGTTGGTGAATTTTGCTCCATTCCACGATTGGTTGTTATACATCCAGAACATGTCGTTGTGCTTTTGGTGGTTATGGTTCGATGGGCAGTAGAAAATCTCCCGTGTCATACCGGTATCGAGCATGAAGTGTACCGTATTTATCGCAATATCCTGCAGCCAGCCCCCCGCAGTAGTGGGCAATGGCAGCTTTGAATCGTTGTCATCCGCATACATATTAAGAGCAAGCAAGTGCTGACGAATACGCGCTCCACAGGATTTTTGTCTTGCTTGTTCTCTGACTCTTTGCAAAGCGGGCATCAATATCCCCATCAATATCGCAATAATGGCAATCACAACTAAAAGTTCTATTAACGTGAATCCCGCCTCATGAGAAACATTTCTTCTAACGGGGCTCGTTAGAAATCTTCCGCTTTCCCGATTAGGAATCTTAACTTCTAACGGTGTATATCCTCGCTTTTTGCACATAATCACACACCCTCGTGTATGTAAAAAGCTGCAAAAAATTCAACATCAATATTATACGCTCTCTCGGCCGCAAGTCAATGGAAACTACTCATCCACAATTCGCTAAAAAAAGCATAGGAGATAGCGTTTGGCGCTCAGCGTATAGATGCAGCAATAAGAGATACAAGGCAGAAAACGGAAGTCAGAAGGCAGAAGGCACTATTGGTTAATTGGTTAATTACAGACTTACCATTCACCATCTTACGAGCATCGAGTATCCAGCATCGAGACATCATTCACTACTCACCACTCACCGCTAACTGATTCCTTCGGTTAGTTCCCTACGGTTCTTGTTCAGCCAATTTGCTTTTCGCAGAATCATCTGCAGGAAATCGGTGCCGCTGAGATGGCCGAAGAAGCCGGTCGCCACTATCGGCAGTACCGCCTCGGCTATCATCGTTTCAATCATCAAATCAACCAGTGAATCCAGCTTATTCTTGTCTAAATTGATTACACCGCGGTAACCATTTAGGAACTGAACGAGTTTGTCCTGGTCGAAATAATCGGGCCAATCGGCAGGATTAGGCCTGCCGCCAATAATGGAAAATTGCAGCATCCCATTGGCAAGGTCGGTAAGCGGCTGAGCAATCCTGACCGAGTCAAAGTCGAGGACGGCGGCAAGTTTATTTTTGGAAAACAGCATATTACCCGGATGCCAATCGCCGTGTATGACCTGATGGGCCCACGAGTCGAAGCCTAATTCGTTTACACGGACACTCGATTCGTTATAAAGCTTCATCAAGGCCTCGGCGGTGGCCCGCAATTTCTTATTCGGCCTGGCCGGCCTGTCGGAGCCGAGCGTTTTCAGATGCCTGCGAACGCTGGAAGAATCATGGAAACAGGTCTTTAATCCGCCCAAGGCGGACTCGTAAGCAAAGTTAGCCAAATGCCTGTGAAATTTTGCTAACTGCCGGCCCGCATCAATAGTAGTTTCTTCTGAGCCGTCGTACCGAGTGCCTGTGACGAACTTAAAAAGCTCGTAAATGTGATGATTCAGTTGCAGGACCGTATTATTCTTATCGCGGGTTGCCAGAAGATAAGTAACCGGGAAGGACCGTGCTGCCAGATGACTTTGCACCGCGTGTGCGAATGCCACCCGGCAGAGGTCATCTTTGCCTTTAGGCCGACGTTTCAACAGGAATTTGCCCTGCTCGGACACAATCGCCATTTTCGGCGCACGCATATTGCCGCTGGACAAGGGCTTTACCTGAATAATTATGCCGATGTCGTAATGGCTGAGAACCCGAACAAGCTCCTCGGTTGAAAAATGTACGCTGCCTCGGGGCATAAAATAATTGATTATTGATTATTGACTATTGGTGCTCCGTAGAAAACTTTTGTAAAATGTCATTGCGAGGCCCGAAGGGCCGTGGCAATCTTTTGTCTGGTAAACAGAAAAAGGCGTCATTATATTTGAGATTGCTTCGTCCGCCTTCAGTGGACTCACAATGACAGTCTCTGGCCTGATGTTTTCTACAAAGCAACTATTGATTATTGATTATCGTCCCCACTCCCCGATCGGAGTCGAGGACAAGTTTCACGCCGATGACAATACTAACAACTAATGATTTCGAAGCAACAGGATAAGAATAATCACAAAGAATAATGCCAATACTGTGCTTAAAATCAATATCGCCATCCGGTACTGGGCGACGGCCTCTTCTTTGTAAGCTTCTTCTTCTTTTTCAACGACATCTCCTTTTTCAAACTGCTCGAACATAGACAGGTCAAATCTTTTGTGCGCCTGAAGTGGAGGCCGACCCTCGCGTAGCGCCTCTAAATCCGTCAGCAGCTCTTCAATGTCGTTATATCGCTTTTCTCTCCGCTTAGCCATCATAATCTCAATGACTTCGGATACTCCAGCCGATAGTGACGTATTTATATGGTCGGGTGGAATTAGTTTTTCCCTGAGGTGCTTTCGCATAACATCGGCGGAATCCTCCGCCATAAACGGCACTCGGCCGGTCAGCATGTGGTACAATGTAGCTCCCAGGCCGTAAATGTCGGCCCTGCCGTCGATGTCTATCTTTCCTCGGATCTGTTCAGGTGCAATGTAGTACGGCGTGCCGTAAGCCTTGCCTGCCTCGCTTTGTGCCGCCTCAATGTCTGTTGTTTCGCGTGCCAAACCCATATCGGCAAGCTTGACCGTGCCGCCGGTGCTTATCATAATATTCTTGGGCTTGACGTCACGGTGAATAAGACTACACGCATGAGCGTGGGCAAGGGCTTTGGCAACCTGAATGATGATGTCCAGCGCTTCGGCTTCCTCAAAGACCTTTCCGGCCGCCAAGTCATCGGCTATAGTCTTGCCCTCAACATACTCCATTACGAAATAGTGGTACCCCCCTGCCTCGCCGACGTCAATAGCCTGGACGATATTGGGGTGATTGAGTCTGCCTGCGGCCTGGCCTTCTCTGTAAAACCGTTCGACGTATTCAGGATTTTCACTGAAACGCTTCGGCAGAATCTTTATCGCGACCATCCGATTCAGACTCAACTGCCTGGCTTTGTAAACGACAGCCATCGCACCGGCGCCGAGCTTGCCGACTATTTTAAAGCCGGGAATCTGGTGTGCAGCAGCCTTGCTTTCTTTTAGGCTTTCCTTTAATCTCTCGGCCTGGGTCGTTGTGATATAGCCCAGCTCGACCATAAGGTCTTTCAGTATTGCAGGATTGACCTTACTGCGAGACTTAAGCTCCTCGAGCGATTGACGCAGCTCATCATCAGTGCAGAGACCCTGCTCTATCGCCATTTTGCCGAAAACCGTATCGTAATTAGTTTCGCTTGTCATTAATGTAGTCCAAGTAAGCCGAGAAGCGCACGCCGATGAGCCAATCCTTTGGCTTCAGTTTATACATCCGATAACAAACCACTTTGCGCTCATTATCGACCTACAAGAAGCATTGTCAAAGAAAATCTGCCGTTTCTTTCAGAAACATAACAATTAGAAGAAATTCGACCTTTTTGGCCTCGGAGTTTAGCAGTTTCAGGCAAGATTTGTACGTGAAGTGTGAAGCGGGAAGCGTATCTCGTTGCTGGATGCTCGATGCTGGATACTTGATTCTCGTAAGATGGTAAACGGTTATCGGGTGAACAGCAAATCAGGATGCTTGTCGTGCTGTGCCCGCCACAGCCGGCAGGTTATCAGGACAGCAGGGGAGCAGAATTTTAGGGAATTGGTGGATTAGAGAATTAGTTAATTAGAGATTAAGACGGAGGAAAAAGATAAAAATGATTCAGAGTGTGAAAAAAAAGCATATACGTAAAGCGCGTACGCGCTTTACGTATGACAGGTTTAAGATTTAGCGGTTAATTTGGATAATGGTTAATCGGTGAGTAGTGAGTTAAAGTGCCTAAAGTGAGCAGAAGTTGGATAATAGAATACGTAGAACATAAGTAAGAAGGCAGAAGATAGAGTGCAGAAGAAAGAGGCGGAAAAAAAGAGGGCTAGCAGTTTCTCAGGCTGCCAGCCCTTTTGGCAAATGTAATGGTGTGTGGTTATTCCGGGCGTTTTGTTTCTTTCTGAGCTGGCCTACTGCGCCATCGCCGCTATTTTCTCTGCGCTCAGTGCACGATTGTAGATGCGAACATCGTCAATCAAGCCCCTAAATAAACTGCCTGGTTCAAGGTTCTTTCCGGCGCCAATGTACAGACCGCCGTCAGAAAATTCTAATGGGGCCAAATCTGACGCATCTTCGGAAACTTCCACACCGTCCACGTATAGGTACCTGCGTGACCCATCCCATACAAAGACGATGTTGTGCCATTGACCATCTGTGATTACGACTTCTGACTCCAGTGGCATTGGTTTAGATCGGCCAAGAGGAGGAGGAATAAGCCCGGTCATAAGTTTGCCGTCTGAGAGATCCGTACCAACCCATGTCGCACCGCTTCCACCAAAACTACCCTCTGTCTGAGATATAATTACTTGGCCAGAGGCGCCTCCTGTAATCCAGGCAAATACACTGAACGGGCCATCGGCCGGATCCAACACAAAATCGGTGCTGATATAATCATCAATTCCGTCGAATTCCAGTGCGCCATTTTTTTTACCCTCGGAAAGCCACCACAACGGATCGCCAAAAAGTAAGCCGTGATTGTCGCTGACGCTGTTCTCAGCGATGCTGCCCTCTGTCTCGTCAAGCCTCCAGTATGCAACCAATTCAAACGGCAGAATCTCCTCAAACAAATGCTCAGCAAGGACAATGAGGTCCTGGACATCGACATAGCCGTCACCCAAAGGTAACGGGGCAATATCACAAAGCGTGCTGTTCGTGTGCCAGTTATCAACCATGATGCACATATCGAGAGAGTCAACAATTCCGTCCCCGTTGAAGTCAACGATTGGGATGATTGGCGTCTGCCAGATATCATAAGCACCAATACCATAGCCTCCGGGCCGACGCCAGCAAGATAGGAACAGTGTAGTTCCATCGTGCGAGATACTTGCGAAGTCGACGTCATCAGTGTTTATAATTGGTCCAAGATTAATCGGTTCTTGCCAGGACTCAGAAGTTGTCCTTCGCGTGGTAATCCAAAGATCTGCATAATTGCTGTACATGCCAGGTCGCTTGGAACTAAAGATAAGTGATAAACCGTCAGACGTTACGCTGGGTGCAAAATCATCACTTGAACTGTTGACGGTCGGCCCGAGGTTAACAGGTTCTCCCCATGCGTCATTCCTCGTAAGTCGCGTCGTTACATATAGGTCAGCGCCTCCTTCACCACCTGGCCGATCAGATCTAAAATAGAGCGATAGGCCATCAGCCGAAATACTCGGGAATGCATCTTTAGACGAACTGTTGACCGTCTCACCGAGGCTCTCAGTGCTCTCCCACTCGTCGTCTGTAGTATCACGGAACGTTACATATAGATCCTCACCTTGCCCTTGTAAATTCTCAGCTCGGCTGAAGTAAAGCTCCAGACCGTCGGCAGTAATGCTCGGATCCCATTCAGTAATCGATGTGTTGACGGCAGGCCCAAGTTTGACGGGCTCGCCCCAATCAGCATCAGGTGTTTCCCGTATCGACACCCAAAGATCACGTTGCCCCCCACTGGGCCAGTCGGACTGAAAGAATAGTGATAGACCATCAGCCGAAAGACACGCTCCATAATCATTACGCCTGTTAATAACCGGACCCAGATTCACAGGCTCACTGAAGGTGAAATCCGCCCTTGCGCTCCCGCCGTTGCTGAGCACAACAACAGCCATAAATCCGGCTAACATTAATTTCATTCTGTGACTATTTAGCGATTTCATTTCTTCATCCTTTCTGCCCTTAAGGGCTATTAGAACTGTAATATCTGTTTTCTTTTCGGTATTGTCCTGTTCCATTCCTTTGAGCGGAAAAAAACCAAAAACTTAACAGTAAATTTGAAAAATTTTTGCTGATGTGCTATAATTATCCTAATGCCTTGTCGAGATTGGAGTTAGCTGATAATGAGCGGTCAGGCTTTAAAGCGGACACAGCAATTAGTTATCCTGGCACAGGATGGAGATGATTCTGCCCTGGGCCAGTTGTGTAGCATCTATGGGGAGCGGGTTCGACGAATAGTGAGATTTCGCATGGGACCGGAGCTTCGCACTCAATTGGAGTCAATGGACCTGGTTCAGGAAGCCTTGATTGAGGCGGTCAAGGATATTGGTGATTTCACGTATTCCAGTAAGGGCGATTTCCTGTGCTGGCTCTCAAGCATTGTCGAGAACACGATTCGTGATAACGTTGACAGGATTCATGCCGCCAAGCGTGACGTTCGCAGGCAGGTATCACTGGAGAAAATGACAGAACGCACCGACAGGCTGCAAGCCGGCGCGGGCCTGCCTGTGGTCACTACGACGCCAAGCGCTGTTTTGTCATTACGTGAAGAATTTGATAGACTCGAACGAGCCATGGACCGGCTCAAACCGCAATACCGCGAAGTGCTCGTGCTGGCTAAGATTGAGGGGCTGTCCTGTAAGGACATTGCGGCCAGGCAGAACAAGAGGCCTGCGGCTGTGGCGATGTCACTTTCCCGCGCGATTGTTGCAGTGACCAATCTATTCGAGAGGGTCTGATGGTCGAGAAAGCCGATAACAATCAGGACGCTGTGCTGGATGAGGCTGTAGAGCAGTTTCTGGCAGCGCGTCTGCGAGGGGAAGAGCCAGACCTGGAGCAGTTTGTCAGCCGATATCCTGGCTTAGAGAAACGAATCAGGCAGAAGGTGCAGAACTGTGAGCGGGTCAGCTCTATATTTGACTCTCTGCGAGAAGTAGATGAAAGTGAATTCCAACACGCTGAAGATGAAGCCGACTTAATCGGTAAGCAGATCGGTGCCTTCAAGATCACCGAAGTCATTGGCAGAGGCGGTATGGGAGTAGTTTATAAGGGTCATGACAGCCGACTCGACCGGTTTGTCGCCATAAAGAGCATGCCGGCTGAATTGCAAGCCGACTCAACAGCTCGCAGACGTTTTACGCGTGAGGCCAAGCTGTTAGCCTCGTTGAATCACCCCAATATAGCCGTGATACACGATATCATTGAGCAGGATGAAGGTACCGGCTATCTGGTTCTCGAACATGTTGCTGGCCAGACGCTGGCGGAGCGGATAGCCGGCAAGCCGCTCAAATTGGAGGACGCCCTTTCAATCGGCCTACAAGTAGCCGAGGCTGTTTCAGCGGCTCACGAAGAGGGTGTGGTCCATCGAGACCTCAAGCCGAGCAACATAAAGGTTACGCCGGACGGAAGAGTCAAGGTGCTGGATTTCGGTCTTGCCAAGACTT
>JBGVTO010000085.1:0-29702 GCA_041862635.1 Phycisphaerae bacterium
GGCCTTTTTGCAGACTTGACCCTTGAGCCAAAAGCAACCGGCTGAATTTAGGAGCGCCTTATGCAATTTGCAAAGGGAGGTGAAATATTCGTACCGAACAATTAAAAGAGCTGTTAGAGCAAGTCAAAAAAGGCGAGCTAAACATAAACGAGGCGATTGAAAAACTTCGCCATTTGCCATTCGAGGATTTAGGCTTTGCGTGTATTGACCACCATCGTCAAATCCGCCGGGGCTTTCCGGAGGTCATCTTCTGCCCAGGCAAAACCACCGAACAAATAATTAAAATCTTCGAGACCCTTGCCGAAAAAGGAAATAACGTCCTCGCTACCAGGGCCGAGCCGGATGTTTTCGAGGCATTAGCTAAAACAAACAAATTCCCCAGGGCCCGGTACGAAAAATTAGCTAAGGCAATCGTCCTCGAACAGAAAGAGCTTATTGCATCTAAGACTGTCCTGCCGATAGTCACCGCAGGGACCGCCGATTTGCCCGTCGCGAGCGAAGCGAAAGTCACCGCCGAGATTATGGGCCAGCGGACGGAGCTGATTTGCGATGTCGGAGTAGCCGGCCTGCACAGATTGCTCAAACATCTGCCAAAACTCCAGAACGCAAATGTCGTTATTGTCGTTGCAGGAATGGAAGGAGCGCTGGCCAGTGTTGTAGGCGGCCTGGTGAGTTGCCCGGTTATCGCAGTGCCGACCAGTGTGGGCTACGGCTCCAGCTTCGAGGGACTCTCGGCCCTTTTGACGATGATGAATAGCTGCTCTGCCGGCGTCACCGCCGTTAACATCGACAATGGTTTCTCCGCCGCCGTCACCGCCACTTTAATAAACAAAAAAATAGAAACGAGTTAAAGGAACCGCTTCGCAGACTATTCAGAATAGATGCCACGTTTTGATTGGGGTGATAAAGGGATGATCAACTAAGCTTAATTCAAATAATGTATTATTACCACTAGCATTTCTTTAGCTTCAGGAATGAATAATGCAGATAAGCCATCAAGCAAACCCAAAACTAAGCCCACAATTAAACCCAAAATAGATTTTTTCATGATTTCTATCCTCCTTTTTTCATCTAACGGTTTGCCGATCAGCGGCTGCACGAAGCGTCGTCCGTTGCATCGGCTTGTTGGGCAGCTACCACCGGCACGCTCTCGGATCGTGGGTGACGTGCTCTCGACGGCTGCATCATAGTAGTTTTGAGAGGGCCGAGGTCAGCGACTTCTGGGCTGCCGGAGACAGTGCCCCCGGCTCAAGGATGCTCACCATCGATGCGCCCTTTAGGTGGTCTCCTGCCGCTTTTTGCAGTGCCGCCTTCAGAGCCTCGGCGCGAGGAATGCCGATTTGCTTTGCAAGGGTGGTCAGCGACAACTCGATTCGGTCCTTCTTGCCGCCGTACGCGGGCGCGAGAAAGCATATGCCGACTTCCTTACCCTCGATCGAGCCACGTAGTCCGACGCCACCCGCACCCCATTTGAGCGTCCCTCCTTTCTTTTCCCAAGCGTCGATCAACGACCGGAAGTAATTACCGCTGGCCTTGCCTGCCTCGGAGTAGAATTGGCCTTCGTCCATGGTCCCGACGCGGCACTTCTTCGCCGAATCATAGCGTGATGTCATGAAGTCTGTCCTCCATATTCTGGCAGTCCGTGTTCAATTTTCTCGTCTGCCCAATAAGTTATTATCTGCTTTTACTGAGAACACCGCATAAGATGCGGAAATTCAATTTCGGATCCATATAAAATGCCGCTGATCCACTTTGCAGGATTGCAAGAATTCCAATAACCACAGTTGATTGCGTCCCTTTCAGAGAAAAAGATTTTTCATTTTCCCCATTTGGATACAATAAAGCCTGTGAGTAAGCCAATGATGATGCCTGGGGCGATTATCTCTACATAGGAGCCAGATGGAATAGCGGCCAGAGCGGAAAGTACTGCGCCAATGCCACCACCAATAAGTACGTTTTTGGCGATCCCTTCCACCTTTCTGGCGATTAGTCCAATGACCAGCCCGGTGATTATGCCTTTTATTGATGCGGATATGATTATCACACCGAGCATCTCCTGTGCTTCGGGAATAAAAAAGGCGGAGAGACCATCAAGCAGGCCAAGTGCGAAGCCACTTAATAATCCTAATTGTATTTTTTTCATAATAACTCCGATTAATTGGTTGAACATATTATCTGCTGAAAGATACAACTAAAAGAAATATGAAAATTGTAAAAAAGGGACTACCAGTCACAAATCAGCAAAAGCAACATTTTTTCTGGCATAAAATTCTTTTGGAGTGAATCCGGAGAACTCTTTGAATTCCTTGATAAAGTGAGCTTGGTCATAATACCCACAGTCGTACGTGAGTTGAGTGAGGGTTTTGTTTTTGTAATTTTCGAGGTGATGACAGATATTCAGAAAACGACTGATTCGGGCGTAAATTTTCGGCGTTGTTCCCAAAGTAGCTACGACCTTTCTTTCAAGCTGCTTTTTTGAAAACCCTGTTTTTTCGCAGATTTCTTTTATTGATAGCAGGCCTTTTGATTCCCGTATTAGCATTATGGCCTTATCCAGGCAGGTATCAGGTTTCTTATACTCTGCGAGGCGGTCAAGCAGGAATTGCTGGATAGTGGCAGAGAGGCCTTTATGGTCTTTAGCGTTATGGACTCTGTCCACGAGGTCTTCGTAGTGTTCTGGCCACAGTTTTTCGGTACTAATAGTGTTGTCAAGAAAGTTCTTAATAGGTTCGCTGAAGAAGTGGTAAGCACCCCAAGGGTAAAAGCGTACTGCAATGAAACCTGTTCTACCGTTGGATTCAATTTCGATATATTTACGCATCTGGGAAATGGCAAAGCTTTTGGGCTGAACGAATGGTTGTTCCCCAGCTACGTGTGTTTTCCATGGGTCTGCATAATGGAAAACGAGTTCAACAATACCATCAGGCATTATCTGTAGCTTGGGAGCGCTATCGGTGTCACTTTCGGATTCCATCATCCATACAAGTTGGATGTAAGGGACCAATTGCGGATGAGTTTGAAATTCTTTATAAAGCATTAACTAAATTATTCAACTTGACTGACTTCTTATATTGATTTTCACGCGGCTATGAGGAGCAAATAGAGCAAATAGGGGTCGCGTCTCAATAATTAATGATTGAGACGCGACCCCTAATCTTTCCTGGAATACGGTACCGGTCACTTTCTCTGTTTCTTTCTCAGTCTATTCGTATTGTAATAAGCAGATTCCTTTCCCGGAACAGAGACATCAAATTTAATCTCAATTTCTTTATCATCATGTTTTCTTATTGTCCAACGAGCTTTTCCACCTTCAATGAAGTTCTCAATAGTCTCAGTCTCAAATATCAATTTAGTATCAGTGGATAGCGAATCATTCAAAACATACTGATTGACATAACCTTCACTATGGAATTGTCTGTATATGACTTTCTTCCTCTTCTTGTCAAAACTTAGAATTCCCCAATCTATATGCTTTTCCCCTTTAGGTTTGGATTTGGTTGGCTCAAACTCTGTGTAGTTCTTTATCTGGATATATTTCCCATTCATGATGACTTTAAATTCCGACTGGATTTTCGATCTCGTATTCCCGAATCCACTGCCGGTCCCCGTCCATTCACCAAAAAGGAAAGCGAATCTTTCGAAATTGCTATTCTGTGAAAACGAGATCCCACTGAATGCTGTCATCGATATCATTACGAATAAACTCTTCTTCATGGCATGGTTCCTTTCTAAATGGATGATGCATCTTTTGAAAACCGACTATAACAATATACAAAGAATGTTTAAGTAGTATTGATTATTTATACCGACATTTAGAATTCGACAAATTCTTCTGGATAATGTGACATATCCAATTTTTCTTGTTCAGGAATCAGCCTTATACCCCACTGCTGCATCGCCAACGCACCAAAAAGAATTTCAATGGGAGTTCCATTTTCATCATTTCCAATTTCATCGATAACCATCGCGTGGGTGGATATTCGTCGTCCTTCTATTTCAGCCTCTAAAAGTGCTGTTTCAGTTGCTTCTTTAACCTCTCTGCCTATCGCAGATCGAAACGGTTTTTTGATTTTTGAAGTTATCAATAATGAAGACACCGAGTGAACAACATATGTATTCCGTGCACCTGTATCAAATAATGTCCAGCATTCTCGT
The DNA here is from genome assembly GCA_041862635.1 of Phycisphaerae bacterium. Lineage (GTDB taxonomy): Bacteria > Planctomycetota > Phycisphaerae > Sedimentisphaerales > Anaerobacaceae > NIOZ-UU13. The sequence goes on from JBGVTO010000085.1 coordinate 4,156, forward strand.
CCATTGACCTTGATCATTTGACGTATTCTTTCCATTGTAAGCCTCGTCATTAAATTTATGAAGCCCAACTATGTATTATCTGATTCCATATAAGACGCTTGCGGAACAAACATCATTATATACCTTCCTGTCTGCTCGTCAAATCTTTTATTGACCATATCATGCATTGTTTGTAAGATACCGCGTGAAACGAGTTTGTATGCAGATAATAGAGACAATTCCAAAGCTAAAACCCAGGGCGGCTGATGCTCACAAGGGCGATTTCGGTAAGGTCTGTATCATTGCAGGCAGTATCGGCATGAGCGGCGCCGCCGCCCTTGCAGGTCGAAGTGCCCTGCGGGCCGGTGCCGGCCTTGTGCGAGTGGCAACACCCAAAAGCGTTTTACCAATAGTCGCCTCGATAGAGCCGTGCTTTACCACTATCGCCCTGCCCGAGGACAGCCTCGGCCGAATATCGGCAAAGGCGATAAATCCCATCCTCGAAGCCCTCAACGAAAACGATGTTGTTGCGTTCGGTCCAGGCGTAGGCATCAGCGGCGCACTTCGGTCTGTCCTTGAGGCACTTCTCGAAAAAGACCAGCTCCGGCTGATTATAGATGCCGATGGCTTAAATAATCTGGCCGGCATAAAAGACTGGCCTGCCGTGCTAAAAGCAAAGCTGATTCTAACGCCTCACCCCGGCGAAATGAAACGCTTATGGTTGGGCCTGTTTAGAGAACCACTGCCATCCGACCGCCAACAACAAGCCATCCAATTAGCACAACAGACCAAAAGCGTCGTGGCCCTCAAAGGGGCAGGAACCGTCGTTACCGATGGCCAAAAAGTTTACATCAATAAGACCGGCAATCCCGGCATGGCTACAGCCGGCTCAGGTGACGTATTAACGGGCGTCATAACCGCGCTCGCAGGTCAGGGCCTTAGCGACTTTGACGCCACCGTCCTGGGCGTTTACATCCACGGATTAGCCGGTGACATTGCGGCAGAAAAAATCGGCCAGGTCAGCCTGATGACTACCGATATAATAGATACACTACCTGAGGCTTTTAATAGGAGTCAGAGCTTAGTTTGAAAGGTTGCATAATAAGACAGGCTGCAAAGCTAAGACCCGTGCCCCTGCCAGCGGCTCCGAAGATATGAAGAGAGGGGCTTATTATACAGCCAGCATCTTGAAAATCAGCGACCATGTTCCGGGTATCCCAAACGTCAACCACCAACAAACAAAAGACCGAAGGCAAGTAAATGAAAACTATAAAGCTCAGAACAAAGATACTTGTTTCATTCGACATTGTTATTGTGGCCTTTTCGCTCTTGGTAGCACTATTAGGCTACTACGTCATAGAAAAGGAGGTTATAGATAGGGCCCAGACAAAGGTAAAAAATGATTTGAACTCCGCTCGAGAAATCTATATCCAGGAACTTGAAAACGTAAAAGATAAGGTACGGTTCACCGCTGTGAGGTTTTTTATAAAGGATGCTATCTCCGATAACGACAAGCAGACCTTGACTGTGGAGTTGGATAAGATAAGGAAGTCGGAATCCCTGGACATCTTGACTCTTACAGATGCATTTGGAAAAGTCGTCATCCGGAGCCGAAATCCATCAGTGACGGGGGATGATCAAGCAGATGACCCGATGGTCGATAAAGTGCTCTCAAACAGAGAAGTTATCACCGGAACAGTTATAGTACCAAGAGAAGATCTCTTAAAGGAAGGCCAGGACATGGCCGAGCAAGCACATATAAGTTTTATCTCTACACCAAAAGCAAAGCGAAGATCAGAAACTCAAGAAACTTCTGGGATGATGATAAAAGCTGCTGCCCCTGTATTCGGGTACGATGGGAGGCTGCTTGGCGTACTCTACGGCGGCAGGCTACTCAACAGAAATTATGAAATCGTAGATAAGGTCAAAGAGATTGTCTATAAAGGAGAAACCTATAAAGGTAAAGATGTCGGAACAGCCACGATTTTCCAGGGTGACCTGCGAATCTCTACCAATGTCAAAACGCAAGACAACATCCGCGCGGTTGGAACCCGTGTCTCTGAGGAAGTGTACGAACAAGTGCTTGTCAAAGGCATCCCCTGGGTGGCTCGGGCATTTGTAGTTACCCACTGGTACAAAACTGCTTATGAACCAATTAGAGATATAAACGGCGATATAATTGGAATACTTTATGTCGGCACCCTTGAGCAGCCTTTTACCAATATGGCCAGAAATATATTCATTGTTTTTCTCGTGATTGTCATAGTTGCTACTGCATTGGCAGCAACACTTGAGATAGTGCTGACAGGAACGATATCTCGGCCTCTGGAGCGCATGCTCAAAGCAACAAAGGAAGTTTCAGGGGGAAGTCTCGGGTATGAAGTGAGCACAGAAACCGGAACGATGGAATTAGATGCTCTGGCGGCCTCCTTCAATGAGATGTCGGCCCAACTTCGTCAGAGGGAGGAGGCCCTAAAGAAAATAAACGAGGAGCTGAAGGCTCTGAACAAAACTTACCTTGACCTGGTGGGCTTTGTATCGCACGAGCTTAAGGGGATAGTGGCTACAACCATTATGAACGCTGCCGCTGTGAGGGACGGGCTCTTCGGTGAGATAAATGCCAAACAGAAGCTATCACTTGAGGCGGTAACAAAGAGCTTACATTACTTACAAGAGACTGTGAGGAAGTTCCTTGATTTGAGCAGAATAGAAAAAGGTGAGCTGGTAGTGAGCAGAACAGAGCTGTGCCTCAGAGAAGATGTGTTCGACCCATGTTTGGAAACTTTTGGCGGACAGATAGCTGAGAAGAATATGGAAATTATTAACAACATTGCGGCTGGAATCAAGGTGCAGGGCGACCTTGATTTATTGCATATCGCGGCAAATAACCTCCTCGGCAACGCCATCAAGTACGGTTTGGAAAAAGGAAAGGTGGTGCTGAACTCTGAGGACCTTACGGACAAAGTACAGGTCGAAGTCTATAATGACTCCAGGCCCATTCTAAAGGAGGAAAAGACCAGACTTTTCAAGAAGTTTTCCAGGCTGGAGGCCGCCGAAAAAAAGAAAATCAAAGGTACCGGTCTGGGCCTGTTTATTACAAAGGAAATTATCGTAAAGCACGGGGGGGACATATGGGTTGAGCCTAAGGACAAAGGGAATTCCTTCATCTTCCAAATAGAGAAGCATTCCAAGGACGGATGAACAAACATGATTACCTCTTCAACGAGACTAAGATACGTTGAAAACAAATGCACCCAGTTACACGGTGACTGCGCCTTTTTGACTATGCCGTTTTCTTTTCTTCCGTCGGCATTGGCTCTGGAAATCGCCCCTTGCAATCCCCATAAATCGCCGAGCCCGTTTAGTCATCTACAAAAGATGTCAGGGATTTATATTTTGTTGTCACATGGCCGAAAGCAGCTATAATGACAAGAGGATTTAAGGCTGAATATAATAGAAGGAAAAGTTGAATTAGAAACAAAGGATTTATTACGGAACTCAACTCCCTGGATATCACTGTGTTTTTGAAGATTCATAACTGTTGTGTTCACTAAACCATTAACTTAACTATATGAGGAAGGTTTGTGCTATGGAGTTACACTGGCCTGACGTTGTTGTGTTCTTAGGCTTTGTTACCTTTGTTGTCGGTATCAGTCTGTACAAAAGCCGCAAAGAAGAAACTGGAGAAGACTACTTTTTGGCCGGACGAAACCTGACCTGGCCGCTTATCGGATTCTCACTGATTGCCTCAAATATCTCCACCGAACACTTTGTCGGAATGGCTGGACAGGGCGCCGGCGATGTCGGTTTAGCTGTCGCCAGCTATGAGTGGATGGCCGCTATTACACTCGTCGTAGTGGGCATATTCTTTTTGCCGCGATTTCTCAAAGCCGGAATCTACACAATCCCCGAGTATCTTGAGTACCGCTACAACGCCGCAGCAAGAGGCATTATGTCCTTATTTATAATGGTAGTATATGTCTTTGTATCCATTGCTGCTGTGCTTTATACGGGCGGCCTGGCTATCAAGACTATATTCGGTATGAATTTGTACCTTATGATATTTTCGATTGGCTTGATTGCGAGTGCTTACACCATTTATGGTGGTTTGAAAGCAGTAGTATGGGCTGACCTTATGCACGGTGCCGCCCTGCTTATCGGCGGGGCAATCGTTATGATATTAGGTTTCAGAGAGGTTGGCGGAGTAAAAAACTTTTTAGAAAACAACTCCGACCGGCTTCACATGTTCCTGCCTGCAGACCACGAAATTTTACCCTGGACGGCTCTTATCATCGGCCTGTGGATACCCAATTTCTACTATTGGGGTCTGAATCAGTTCATCACGCAGAGGACATTGGGTGCCAAGAGTCTCAAACAGGGCCAGCGGGGTGTTATATTTGCTGCTGCACTGAAATTATTTATTCCCTTTATTGTAGTCTTCCCAGGCATAATGGCCGTGCAGCTCTATGGCGACCAGCTTCCGCTTGAGAAAGCCGACCAGGCATATCCCCTGCTGCTTAGGAACCTTCTGCCGACCGGCCTGCTCGGACTTATGTTTGCCGCCATATTCGGTGCCATTATGAGCTCGCTCGATTCTATGCTAAACTCCGCCTCTACAATCTTCACAATGGACCTTTACAAACGCCATTTGAAGAAGGACGCTTCCCCCAGGAATATTGTTTTAGTCGGCCGTATCGCCACCGCAGTATTCGTCGTGGTCGGTTGTGTCGTAGCTTGTTTTCTGGACAATCCTAAATTCGGCGGCATTTTCAACTATATCCAGGAATTTCAGGGTTACATCTCGCCGGGAATTCTGGCTGCCTTTGCCTTCGGAATGATTGTACGTAAAGCACCGCCGCTTGCAGGAATAGCTGGGCTGGTCCTTTGCGCCCCTCTGTACGGGATACTTCAATTTGCGCCCAGAGTATCTGAGATGGCCTTTTTGAACCGTATGGCAATTACTTTTGGGGTTTTGATTGTTGTTATGACTATCATAACTCTTATCAAACCCTTACCCGAGCCGAAGGTCATTACAAAAACCAGTGATATTGACATGACCAGCAGCGCCACCGCCAAGCTCGGCGGCATTATAATCATCATCGTTACTGTAACGCTGTATATAATTTTCCGTTAAGCAAAAAAACATAATATGGATGATATGGCAAAGCATTACTCGTCCGAAAAAAAAGGAGTTTTCTCGGCTGCGGTCTCTGCCAACAGACAAATTGGGCGGCGTTTCTACAAGCTAAGATTGGAGTTTTTAGCAGATGCTGCAAGAGCTTTCGCTGATTTCCAGCCCGGCCAGTTCGCCCAATTAGACCTTTCCGGTACCGCTCTGCCGTCCGTAGAAAACATACCGGAAGATTTGCTCGATACAGCCGGGCGCAATATTCTGTTGCGAAGGCCTTTTAGTTTCACTGATGTTACCATCGAAAAGAATAAAACCTTTGCTGAGCTTCTTTATTGTGTTGTCGGGCCTGCCACTTTGCGAATGACAACCTTATCAGCCGGCGATTCTCTCAGCGTAATCGGACCTCTCGGAAATGGTTTCTCTGTCCCGGACGGTAAAAGAACCGCCCTTCTAATTGTCGGAGGGATGGGGGTCCCCCCACTACTGCATTTGGCAAAGCACCTCACAGCAGATGCCCGAACCAAAAGGATTGATGTCATTGCGTTTGCCGGAGCGAAAACAGCAAAGGAGCTGCCCTTCGAAGGCAGACTGGATGAGATTTCACAGCAATTAGGATTTTCAATACCGGAGTTTGCCAAATATGGCATAGAATCGATGGTGGCAACGGATGATGGCTCAGCCGGGTACCACGGCTTGGTTACCGACTGCCTTGCCGAATGGCTTGGCCAATCCGGTTTAGCCGCCAGGGATACGATTATTTACGCCTGTGGGCCGCAGGCAATGTTGTCAAGAATGGCCGAACTCGCCAAAGAAAAAAATATCGACTGCCAGCTCAGTCTCGAACGCCGAATGGCGTGTGGCATCGGCCTCTGCCAGAGCTGCGCCGTGGAATGCAAAGTAAACAACTCAAACGAAACCATTTACAAAATGTGTTGCAAAGACGGCCCCGTCTTCGACAGCAAAGAGGTTGTCTTCTAACCACTTTTAAAAGACCAGGATCAAATAAATTATTCGCCGCTATACCCACCCGCTCCTTCCTCTCGAAGGTCCTGTTCAGGTTTTCTTAGCTTCTTTATTGCTTCGAGCTGCAAGACAGCTTCCTTATCTCGCAGGCGGTTCATCGACTTTTTTGATTTAATCAATGCATTTAGGCTCAGCACACGCACCTTCATTTCTTCAACTTCAATAAGCTCGCTTTCCCGTTTGACCTGACTGTAGTCTCCAAGACCATCAATGAAGCTTAAGCAATCTAACTGACCGATGTCGGTATCAAGATACAAATTTTTGAATTGACCGCACGTCTGCTCTGTCAACTGAAGTTTTTTGCGTTTCGGCGTCATTCGGTGTAAAGGGTGTAAATCAGAGATGGCTCTTTGTATCGCAAGCAGAGTAGCAGGGCTAAAGTCGCAGCAGATATCAATATCCTGGGTTACATAAGTACATCCATGCACTACGCCTGCAAAACCCCCTATTATTACAAAATCCACTCCGGCGTTAACAAGCCGTTCAAGCAGGTTTAAGAAATCGCTGCTCACAGTCTCCTCGCTTTCCGGAGTTTCTCCGCAGTATTAAGTGCGATTTGATGTCTTATTATACGCTCGGTGTAGCTTCTTTTGACATTCTGAATCAGCATAGAAACATCTATCCCGTAGTCAATTGCCGCCTGGATTTCTGCCGCTTGCTGAGATTTACTCTTCGATATTTTTTTCTTCTTTGATTTTGCTGCCATGTTCTCAATTATAAGCCTCCTGCTCTACGGCTTCAACATTTAAGCACCCACCTTCCCCGGCTTTTTGATATTTGATATTCCCTCCGTACTCCGCATCTGCGCATGTACTCATTCACTCACTTACACATAGCACGAGCCACGACGGGTGGCAGCCTCAAGCGAAGCGTGGGGATGGCCTAATCTTCCGCACATCCCTTTGTCATTTCGAGCGAAGCGAAGTCGAGAAATCTGGCCTGCAAAAATAAATCCCCTACATTCTGTCCGGTACTCCCCCATCCACGAATTTACTCATCTACGCATTTACACACCACACGAGTCAAGAGCGACGAATTACGCCACTGCGGCGGTTTCTTCTTCATACTCGCCGAATTTGACGCTTATCTTCTTACTCACCCCCCGTATCTGCATCGTTATCCCGAACAGCACATCCGCAATGCTCATCGTGCGTTTGGCGTGCGTGATTATTATGAACTGCGAATCCTTCTGAAATTCCCGCAGCAGCATATTGAAACGCTCATTGTTTGCCTCATCAAGGGCCGCATCAACCTCATCTAAGAAACAGAACGGCGATGGCTTTGTCTTGAAAACCGCAAACAGCAAGGCAATTGCCGTCATCGACTTTTCACCGCCGCTAAGCAGCGATATACTTCTTGTCTCCTTGCCGGGCGGGCGGGCTATTACTTCTATCCCCGATTCGAGAATATCTTCGGCATCCTCAAGTATTATATCGGCCCTGCCACCGCCAAATAGCTTGCGGAAAATCTCCTGGAAATGTCCCCTTATCTCCTCAAAAGTTTGGCTGAATCTCTCTTTGCTCTTTTTATTAAGACGGTTTATCAATTGCTGTAGTTGAGCTCTGCTGGAATTGAGGTCCTGAACCTGGCTGCTTAAAAAGTTATGTCGTTTTTCGAGGGTCTCCTGCTCATCGATTGCATCGATATTTACATTACCGAGCCGTTCAATCTTACCCCGAAGCTCAGCTATCTGCTCTTTTACCTCGTCCCAGTCAACCTCTTCGTCCCTGTAATTTTCATAAGCCTTAACCAAATCAATCTGAAGCTGTTCCTGCACTCTTTCGACCAGGTCCTGCTGTTTTACCTCTAATTGGCTCAATTCTATTTTAAGCTCGTTAATTTTTTGCTCGGTCTCTTCTTTTTCAGCACGTCTTTGCCTGATAAGCTGTTCTGTTTGTCTTCGTTCTTCGAGCAGTCTTTCAATCTCTTTATGCAATAATCGGCTGTTCTCCTGATGCATTTCTTTTTCGACAAACAGCTCCGATACCCCGGCTTCGCAGTTAAGAATGTCTCTTCGAGCTTCTGCTAATTGCACACCGCAGTTTTGAATTTCCTCCTGGGCCGTACCGGCAGCCGTTCGGTTCTCCTGCATCTGGCTCTGCATACTCAGAATTATTTGTTTCAATGCCTTACTTTGTTCCGTAATTTGCCCCAGCGCCACCTTCAAATCAGTAAGTCTGTCCACTAATGTTTGCTGTTGTTGTTTTTGCTCAGCGTATTTTGCCTCAAGCTCTTCTATATGCGCCGTTCTTTGGCTGTTTACCGCCTCCAGCTCCTCCAATTTCTGCTTCGAGTCATATTCCTTTTGCACAGACTGAGCTATCTGTTCAGCTAACAGGTCAATCTCACTGGCTATCAACGGCTCTTCTTGTCTCAGCCGTTTTGTATTTTCTTCTATCACGCTGAGTTTAGAGCTTACCTGCATCTTTTCCGTATTCGCTTCATAAATGGCCGTCCGCAAGTTTTTACACAACTCATCCAAATGTGCTTTCGTCTGGTTGTTTTTCTCAATTTGGCTTTCAATCGCTGCAACTTCAGAGGTAATATTAGTGATGGTTTCCTGCAGTTGACGCAGCCGGCTTTTGCGCGATATTAAACCGCTTGCTCTGCCCAAAGGCCCAAGTTTTATCATTCCGTCGGCACTTAAGAATTCACCCTTCAAAGTTACAAACTTAAACTCACCTCCCGCCTTTTCCGCCAGCCCGACTGCCTCTTGTAATGAGTCAACAACCAACGTCTTGCCGAGCAACTTCCAGGCCAGCAGGGTGTATTTACTGTCGAACTTTACAAATTCAACAAGTCTGCCTTTAACACAGGCAAATTCCGACCAGTCATTGTTGTCCACAAACGGCTCTATTTTATCAAGGCATATGAAATTAACCCTGCCGTCAAGGTTTTGTATTCTCTCTATATCATCCAACATTCTGCTCGTGCTGTTGATTAACAGTGCATCGGTCTGCCCCTCAAGTACGGCTTCGACGGCATTCGCATATTCGACATCGGTTTCTATTGTTTCGGCTAATATTCCTTCGACGTAATCAAATTTGTTATCAATTGACCTCTCCTGCAAAATGCTTTTAACGCCCGCCTTAAGCCCTTCGCACCTTCTTTCCATATCCGTCAATATCGTCAGCTCGCCGTTCAGAGAACTTCGTACCTCCTTGCTGTGGGCCAATCGCTTATTGTCCACTGCTAAAGAACCGTCGAGCTCTTCGGTCTGTTTGCGCTTGGATTCTAAGCTCTCCTCCAATTCACCCAACACTTTTTCAATATCACTCAGGCGGGCATTATGTTGCGCTTTTTCGGTCAGCAGTTGCTCAAGTTCTGCATGGGCGGTTTCCGCCCGGCCGGCAAGACGGTCTTTTTGAGAGGATAAATTATTGCGATAAACCGAAATGCTCTGGACTTCGTTATGAAGTTGAGCCGTCCTCCTGACCATATCGATTATACCTGATTTCTCATCCTCCAGATGCGCCTCGAGCGATGCACATTCGGCATTTACCTGCTGAATTGCTTTCTGGATTTGCTCAACAGCTCGGGTCTTTTCGTCGAGCATCTCTTCACAATTTGCCAGCTCACTTTTGTATTGTGCCGAATTTTTCTCGAAGAGGTTTTTCTGTTCCCGGAGCTTTTCAATCTTCTCTCTCGCCGATTTCTCTCTTTCCTGTAGTTCTGAAATTCTCGTTCTCAAAAAATCAATTCGCTGGAGCCGCTGCTCAATCTTGCTCCGAACAGACACAAGGGAATTATCTGTTTGGTTCAGCTTATGCTCCGTCTCTATTATCTCTTCGCCTAATGTGCTTATAAGACTGTCCTGTCTTGCTATTTCCGCCGCTAAGTGTCCGAACTGTTCGGCCAGCTGGTCAAGGGCGGTTCTCTTCTCTTTCATCTGCGTGTGGTTCTTTGCATATTCAACCAGCGAGTAGTTCACCTGAAGCTCTTTGAGCTTTTGAGTATATTGCAGATAGCTTCTTGCTTTGCCCGCCTGCAGCTTTACACTTCGCAGTCTTTTTGCAACTTCCCCCAAAATATCTGCAAGCCGAAGCAGATTTTGCTCCGTTCGTTCCAGCTTACGAAGCGCTTCTTTTTTATGTGCCTTATACTTGCTTATACCCGCCGCTTCTTCAAATATGAACCTTCTGTCTGTCTTCGATGCGCTTATTAATTGTTCAATCTGCCCCTGTTCAAGAATCGAATAGGCCCTCGTGCCTATACCCGTGTCCATAAACAATTCCCGAATATCTTTCAGCCGGCAGATTCTGTTGTTTATACGATACTCACTTTCCCCGCTCTTATATATCTTCCGTGATATCTGCACCTCATCGGCTTCGATTGGCAGCTGTCGCACTCCGGTCCCATCAGGATTGGATATATACAAGCTCACTTCAGCCGCTCCGAGAGGCTTTCTGCTGCTGCTTCCGCTGAATATCACATCAGCCATCTGCCCGCTTCGCAGGCTCTTAACACTTTGTTCTCCAAGTACCCACTTTACCGCATCGACGACATTGCTCTTACCACAACCGTTGGGGCCCACAATAGCGGTTATGGAAGAATCGAAAACAAAATCCGTTTTGTCCGCGAAACTCTTAAATCCATTAAGAACAATTTTTTCAAGCCTCATTTCTTATCCTGCTGTTGACGTCCGGTAACTATTGTTGTAAAGGTCACGTACTTCTTTTAAACCAATATGCAATATTGTTATCGGCCGAGGGTTTGTTTTCTCTTGATAATTAGCCGATTTTTGGTAAGGGCCCGGCCCAAAACTCCGCTTTTACAGCACCCTTGTCACACATCCGCTTCAATAGAGCTATTACATCTGCATACGAAACACCCAAGCCTCCGCGTCCCTGCTCACCTTTTTGAAGCGGCTGTTCGCAGAGTGTTCGGATAATATCACCAAGCTCAAAGGTGCTTTTCAACTGCGCTATCACATCAGGCCGTTGGGGATGTTTGCGGATTATCGAGACGTATTCCTGACCAGCCGGAGCGTTGATTGTTATATTACCGTCGGCTGAACGCACAAAAATATCATCACTGCAACGTATCGGCGCACCGAATAACACAATTCGAGGCTGGCCGCTGCGAGAAACAAAAATTGATTTGTGTGGAGTTTGTACTATCTGTTCCAGATAAAAATTACCCGCGATGACCTCTTGTGATACGGCAATATCGTCCAATTTCCGCAGCTGCTCATACGCAGCCAGCCTCATGTGAAAAACATCGTCGCGCAGCAGCCTCTGCGATATTCTAACCGCATCGTTGCGTCTGGCACCTGTAGTTATTGACTCCAGTGCCTCGACCCGGTAAGCCGAACCTCTGTCCATAGCTATCTGTCTGAGAGTCGCCAAACCCGCATCGCTGCCCAGATTAAGCATACATCTCGCTGCTCGCAGCCGTACCTGCTCATTAGACACATTCAGCAAAACACTCAGCCCACTAAGACTTTCATTGCCTATGGCCTCAAGAGCAACTTCACTCGCATCCGCATCTTGCAAAGCTGCAAGTTTTCTAATAAATGTCTTTATTCTTTCTCCCGTTATTTCCGTGTTCTGGCTAAGATATGTCGCCTTGATTATTGAAATGAATCTTTGTTTTTGTTCTCTATATTTAGCCGGCACTTTTACTTCGAGCCTGCCGGGCAAAACCACCTTAGCTGTGCCATCGCCAAAAAGTTCGTTCAAGCGATTTCGAATACTGTTTGTGACTCTAAAATCAGGCTCGCCAAGCACCAGATTTACTTTGTACTCATCAAGGACCTTTCCTCTACCCAGGACATATCCAATCCTTTTATTCATTTCGGATGTGCTGATTTTATCAACAAAGATCGGCCCTTGGGCATCGGCTATAACTTTTGTTGTTATACCGAAGGTCCCCACTGTCTTAAGCTCAGTGCCAAGCAGAAAGCCGCCTTCCAGGGAAGTCGTTTGTGTTCCCGGCAGGGCAGTTACTCGTACATCGAAATACTCATTTCTCGAAGCTACTGCCGGCATTATTCCCTCTACCAGTACTACCCCTGTATCCGAACCGCTAATCATCTTATCAACATTTATCTTGCGATCGGGATATAGTGTCGGGATATGTTGCACAAGATACGCTCTAATCTGGGGCGGACACTCCCCCGAACCCGTTCCCCTCAGTCCCCCCACCAGGCTGTATCCTTCGAGTCGTATCGACTCGGGCCAGGACATTTCGACCAATGACCCTATCGTGGTGCCTAAATCTATCGAAGGTATAAGGTCCGTTGACCCCCTGCCGGCTCTGTTCTGCTCACCACAGCCGACTATCAATAAAACGATTAGTAGGGACAGGCCTATGTGCCTGCCCTTTATTCTCGTTACAAAAACCGTTTTTCGAATAACAATATTCATACGGCTGGACACCTAAAACAAAGATAATTTCGCGATTGAGAACTTACCATAAATAATACTGTGCCCGTTTATTTCCGTCAAACCTAATTTGAAACATTTCAATATTACTTAGGCCGTCGACAGTATCTTATCGAAGTATTCATTTGCCTCCGCAATATAACGCTCTTCCGGGATAAGCGGCTTTTCCAGCTTCGACCTCGTTCCTTCCGATAGCCGTTGGTTTTCTACGATCTCCTTGCCCGCTTTTTGAAGTAACTTTTTGTATTTGCGAATTACAGGCTTTAGGATCAATGGAGCATCCTTCAATATGGCACCACCGCCTCTGTATATCTCGCCTATAACTTCGGTACGCATATTCCTGGCTACTCTTTTGAATAGCAATTCGAGCACCTGAAAGTGGCTCTGCTCCGGAAATCCACAGTTCGATATGACAACCAGTTTAGGACGTTTTTCAGTCCTGATTATATGTACGCACTCTCCACCTTCGTCTTTTTCGAAATGTGGGTCGCCGCCTGGAATAAGTCTGTCCATAAAATTCTTCATAATCCCAGTGACATTATCAACGTAGAGCGGCGTCGCAAAGACGATAATATCTGAGCTAACAAACTTATCAAGCAATTCTGTCATATCGTCTTTTATAACACATTTCCCCGGTGTCTTCAGCCAGCAGCTAAAACAACCTCTGCATGGATTTATTTCCTTCTTTGCAAGAAATACGTTCTCAATCTCAGCACCACCCTTCCTGGCCCCCTTCATAAAGGCCTCCACCATAACGTGTGTATTGCCGTTTTCAGCCCTCGGCGACCCATTGAATATTGTAATCTTCACTGCCTAATTCTCCTTTGCAATCGTGTTTGAAATTTTCTCATTTGCACATTATTCGCCAACCATCTGGCAAATCACCGTTCTTGTTCTTGGCCTGGTATCAAAATCGACCAAGATAATTTGCTGCCACGTCCCTAAGGTTAATCGCCCATCAACTACCGGCACACTCAGAGAAGGCCCCAGCAGCGAGGCCCGCACATGGGCATGGCCGTTGTCATCATGCCAGGTCTCTTCATGCTCATACCTTGCATGCTCAGGTGCGATTTTCTCAAAAGCTGCCTTTATATCATAATTAACCAGTCCCGGCTCATATTCGGTCGTTGTAATCCCAGCCGTCGAACCAACATTGAAAACCGTTACGGTCCCCTCCCTCATATCCGATTGTGCCACAGCTTCGCTGACCTGCTCGGTACTATTAACGACATCGCAGTTACCTTTTGTTTTGACCTTTATCGTTTCCGTCTTGACCATTTGCTATAAACCTTATCCCCCGCAATATCATGCTTCATCAACAGCAGGAAAGATAACCAATATAATCAATTTTTACAATCCCCACCTTCTGACTTCTGTCATCCGCCATCTGTCTTCTCCCCTTTACTTTCTGTCTTTCGAAATCCTTTGAACAAATACTTGAAAGCCCAATTTGAATTCCGTATCGGCTGAGGTTTTACTTGCTATACAATGGTATTTACGAACAGTTGGGTTGATTGTGAGTATATACAATTAAATAATAAATGTATCAAGACATAAAATTAGGTATATAACGATAAAGATGGAAAAAGAATTTATTCGCAGACATTGGGGCCTATTGCTGATGCTTTTCTGTCTCGTTGCAGGTGGCGGATTGGATGAATGGTTATTAACTGCCAAGGCAGATACACTCCAATCGCTGAGCAACTTAGTCATCGACGATTTCAATCGCCTCGAAGGCCATAAAAACGGCCTTATCTGGACTACGATAGCCGACCAAACGAAAAATTATCGTAGAGTTGGCACGAAACAGTTTGTGCAAAGTAACGGCAGATCCTGCTTGAACATAAAGGAGCTTGTACCAACGAAGAAAAACGTGATTATAGTTGGCACTAAAGCCGCGCCGGATAATCGCGGTAACCTGAATTTTGCAGGGAATGATGGTATTTACTTGCGCGCGAAAGGCACCGGCGGGCAATGGACACTCGGCCTGTGGATAGAAAGCAAAAAAGCTGGAACCAGCCTTTATCAGGCACCTTTCGAGCTGAAAAACCGATGGCAGGAATTCCGCCTGCCATTTCGCATGTTCCGGTCAATGCCGAAAAGCAAGACCCTGAACAGTCGGGAACTCTTCAGGATTGTCACTATGCCCGCACTACAGCAAAGGACCGTAGAGATTTTCCTGGATGAGATTGGATTTTACAAGGAGCAAAAAATGTATAAGAAACTTACTCCCGAACAGGAGCGGATTATTATTCACAAGGGTACCGAACGCCCATTTAGTGGTAAATATAACAACCATTTCGAAGAGGGAATCTACACCTGTATGCGTTGCGGAGCGGAACTGTTTGCATCATCTTCGAAGTTCAAGTCCGGCTGTGGCTGGCCCAGCTTCGATGAGCAGATCGAAGGCGCTGTTAAATGGCAACGCGATGCAGATGGCGTTCGGACAGAGATTCTCTGCAATCAATGTGGGGGCCATCTCGGACATGTCTTCCTGGGCGAGAAATTAACGCCGAAGGACACACGCTATTGTGTGAACTCCCTCTCGATGGACTTTATACTGGCCGAAAAGCAGCAGCAGACCGCCAGAGCCATATTCGCTTCCGGCTGTTTCTGGGGAACCGAGTATTATTTTCAGCGAGCCCCCGGCGTAATCTCCACGACCGTTGGATACACCGGCGGCCACATCGACAATCCTACATATAAACAGGTTTGTACCGACAAGACGGGCCACGCCGAGGCCGTTGAGGTCGTGTATGACCCCGCGATAATCAGTTATGAGCAATTGGCCAAGCTGTTTTTTGAAACACATGATTTTACTCAGCTCAATCGCCAGGGGCCCGATATTGGCACGCAATATCGCTCTGCGATTTTCTATCTGGACGATGAGCAGAAGCGGCTCGCCACACAGCTAATCCAGACGCTTAATCAAAAGGGTTACAATGTCAAGACTCAGATAGCACCGGCCGATAAGTTCTGGCCCGCCGAAGAATATCACCAGGATTATTACGACAAAACTAAGAAGCTCCCCTATTGCCATATATACAAACAGATATTTTAAACCACTCCTCGTATACTCACGTCAGTAGCTAAGATGGGCTTCAGCCCACGCTGTCTTTTCACGAGCATCGAGAATCTAAAATCAAGCTTCTACTCATCCACCCATCCACTCATTAACCCATCTACATACCTAAAAAGTTCGTTACTACCTTCGTTTTTACTGCCTTATATCTATAGAGACGCAGCTACTAACGGCGTCAAAATTGAAATGTGCATAATGCAGTAAAAAAATGGTAGTAAAAGAATTAGCTTCGCGAACTAAAAAGCATCGGCGGAAATCTGAAGCTCAATTCAAAACAAACGAAAGGAGTACTAAAATGAAATCGCTCATAATCACCATCATAATCGCAATACTGGCAATGTTCATTACCGGCTGTACCTTTGTCAAGGAGTACCACCGTGGGTATGCTCGCCACGAAGTAATCGTAACCAGCCCGCGACATCTGCCCATTGGGCCGAGACACCCGTATCGTCCTTATGCTCACCACCGCTTAGAAAGACGCGACCACTACAGATTCAGGCCCATGCACCGGTAACCCAGTTTTATATTTAGCCCCCTGCCCTGAGCTTGTCGAAGGGCCTGTCCTGAGCTTGCCGAAGGAGTGGATTTTATCTCGGGTTTTTGTTTATCCGTCGTCGGCAAGCCTGCCTTGAGCTTGCCGAAGGAGCCTGCCCTGAGCGAAGCCGAAGGGATGTCCCAATGCCTGCCCCAGTATTTCTCTGGCGGACGTAAACTGGTGCTAAGGTCTCTGGGCGGAGTCATATTTTCTACCCTGAACGTTTATCCCCGGTATTAACTTCCTCTCTTCTCGAGCTTACCCCTGAGAACTACTCCCTTGACTTACTGCAGGGGGCCGGGGACCTATGCATTTTTTTACATTTTTTTACTTACCTTACCCGTTAATTTTAACGATGATACAAATAGCAAAAGCGGGACTTTACAGCATTGAGCCAACCGTAAAAGATAACCTGATTTAGGATATGCTTGAGCCTACATGGCCAATGAAAAATGGATTGTCAGCGAAGGCATTAAATCGCTGACCCTATAGACTTTATTTGTCAACCGATGAGCTGCGATGAACGTTTATATAGATAGATATTGTGTAAATATTCACATTTGTAACAAGTATTGTGTTTTGCCCATATATTTTAATAGATAAGGCAAATGAAAGGAGAACGCAATGGACCTTAAAAAGCACTCTCAAATCATTGTTGTATTCACATTTGTTTTCGCCTCTGTCGCACTGGCCGAGCCATCTCTAACGGTCTATAATCAGGACTTTGCGGTGGTGCGGGACCAACTGAATCTGAACCTGAAAAAGGGTATAAATGAGCTGAGTGTTACCGATATCACCGCACACCTCGAGCCGGACTCTGTTATCCTTCGCGATCCCAAAGGCAGGCACGCCATACAGATCCTCGAGCAGAATTACCGAGCCGACCCCATTTCACAGGGACTTCTGCTGTCTTTATACGAGGGTAAGGAAATCGAATTTCAAGCGAGTGAAGATAAAGTGATAAAAGGTAAAATTATCCGCAGCGGTTATGTCCCCCACCAGTCAGGTATGCAGCGATATGGCTCCAGATACACCCAACGCCAGTATGTTAATGTCAATACCTCTCAGCCCATCATCGAAGTCGAAGGAAAGCTGCGTTTCAACCTGCCTGGACTGCCGCTTTTCCCTTCACTGACCGATGACACTATCTTAAAGCCGACTATTCACTGGATGCTTAATACAAATAAAAGTGGAAGACTCAACGCCGAGCTTAGCTATATCACGGGAGGAATGAGCTGGAAAGCCGACTACAGTATGCTCGCTGCCGAAAAGGGCGATGAGCTTAATGTGATCGGCTGGGTCACAATCGATAATCAAAGTGGAAAAACATTTGATAATGCACGTATCAAACTTATGGCCGGCGATGTGAGCAAAATCCAGCCAGACCAGGAACGCTATGACTATAGCGGAATGATGTATGCTCGGGAAGCTGCAAGTATGCCCGCGCCCGTCTCGGAAAAGGCCTTTGAGGAGTATCACCTTTACACATTAAACCGTCCGGCCACGCTTCACGACCGGGAGACCAAACAGGTTGAATTCCTGCGCGCTGAAGGTGTAAGTAGTCAGCGGCTATATGTCTATGATGGCGCCAAAATTGACCACAGGCGGTACCGGGGCTACTCATCCGAGAATATCCGGCGCAACAGAGACTACGGAACGGATTGCAATCCCAAAGTATGGGTTATGAAAGAGTTCGAAAACTCAGAAAAAAACAACCTTGGTATTCCTCTGCCACGGGGTGTTGTGCGATTCTATCGCCGCGATGATGATGGACAGCTTGAATTCACAGGTGAAAACATTATAGACCATACACCGAAAGATGAAACCGTTCGTGTTTATACAGGCAACGCCTTCGATTTGGTAGGTGAAAGAAAGAGAACGGATTATCAGATTGATACGGCCCGCAACTGGCTGGACGAAGCATTTGAAATCAAAGTTCGCAATCACAAGGACAAGGACTCCGTGGAAATCAGAATTGTTGAACACCTGTATCGATGGATCAATTGGGAGATTGTGGAAAAGTCAGATGATTTCGTTAAAACCGACAGTCAGACCGTTGAGTTTCGTGTCCTGGTCCCCACCGGCCAGGAAAAAGTCGTTACTTATAAAGTGCATTACACATGGTAAAATTCTGTTTTTGATAGCAATGGCAGGCTTAACTGAGTTCGTCCTGATATGATTAGCCCAATCCCCGCGGTCTGGATTGAAGTGCTCCGTATTTACTCATCCACTCATTCATTCATCTGCTAATTTCCACGATTCACGTGATATGAGTCATGGGCGTTTATGCCGTGAGATGCAAAGCATTATCTCACCGCCACCAATTAACTAATACCGCCTGATCCCTGATTCCTGATATCCTGCACTCTGATTCCCTGATGTCCTGATCCACTGATTCTCAGATGTTCTGAATCCCCGGTATTCTGATTTTCTTTTCTCCACCCTCCGCATCTCTGCAATCTCCACTGAACGCTATTGTTAGTAGATTTCCAGCCCAACTCAAAACCCGGCCTGAACAAAAAAACCTGCCCTGAGCCTGTCGAAGGGCCTGCCCTGAGCCTGTCGAAGGGCCTGTCCTGAGCTTATCGAAGGAACCCGCCCTGAGCATAGCCGAAGGGCCTGCGCTGAGCCTGTCGAAGGGCCCGCGCTGAGCCTGTCGAAGGGCCTGCGCTGAGAATAGCCGAAGGATCTAAATCAACAATCGTCAATAAACAGTCAACAACTAACAAAATACGACTAAAAATATACTTTGTGCATGTGTTCACATGCACAAAGTCGATTTATTAAACCCGCATTTCTCAAAGCAGGTGGGTTTTCCCTCGACTTCCACAGCAAAATCTGTGAAAAGGACTTACAGATTATTACAATTCAAAAAAAGATTCTGATATTATAACAGAATCAAAAGGCGTAAGAGCATTTCTCAAAGTGCTATCTTTCAAAGCTCCACATCTCTGCGGTCATCTCTTCGGCAGCCATCCAATCGACATGCCAGTCGAGAAACAGACAATTGCAGCCGTTTTTATGTCGGGCCCGTGCGACCCGTCTGCCTCCGCCAATATCCTGACTATCAGAGTTGGGCAGATGGCTCGGACGGAACACGTCACATCGAGTCACATCCCGGTCGGTCGCATTTTTGAGTATCGTCCGCCATGGCCCGTCCTCATTGTCCGCAAGGTAGATAGTAGTGGCGGGACTCTTACAGTCGGTCAGCCTGGTCGGCACTCTTTGCATCCGCCAGCCGTTGTCACTGTCACCTCCCCAGCCGTTGACGACATAGCAAACGGTTTGTTCTTTGTCTGGATAGCTCGGACAGCGAAATATCTTGACATTACGGTAATCATCATCGACGGGCTTCTGTGCCAAAAAAGGCATAAAAAGCTGGAACCAGGGCTTTATATCTCCACCCCATTCCGCAGAGCGCGGGATGTACAAACCGTAATGGTCAGCATAAAAGTTCGCCGCTAAGCCGATTTGACGCAAATTATTTCTGCAAACAACATCCCTGCCTTGTTCCCGCGCCTTTCGAAGTACAGGGAACAATATTCCCATCAACAACGCAATGATGGCGATCACCACCAACAGCTCTATCAATGTAAATCCCGTTAGAAAACTCCGGTGTTGTTGCCGGACGTCTGATTCCTCGTGTCTTTCAGGAAATCTGCCGCTTTCCCGATCTTGTGAACTCATGCTCTCGTTCTCTTGGTCACTTATGACTTTTGCTCTTGTGCCTTGTGCTCTTATACCTATGACCATCATATACTTTTTGTCTCTGAAAATCAAAAGAAATGTCCCCCGTTTCGCATTTGCGAATTTCAACTCCACCATCATCACACCCAGGCACCATAGCATAAAGCAATCTTCAGCCTTGCTGTGGGATAAGAATATAGCGGGCTTTATGGAGACTAATGTTTTGCAATGCTGAACGATTCATAAAAAAGGCCCTGCTTTGTGGAGGAGGAGTTTGAACAAAGCAGGAGCTTAATCGATGGAGGATTTGTGCTTTCGTAGTTCTCTTTGGATTCGCTTTGTGTGTTTTTTTATTCGCCTCTCACGGTCCGGATCAATTAAAACAAGAGTCTTGCCGTCTATCTTGTCAATCGGAACATATTCGTCTATCCTAAAATCTCTGGTCCTGCGGCAAGCCAGCGAGGAGACGTCATCAAGGTCTCTGATCAGCAAAAATCCACTGTCCAAATAATCCTGTTCTGTAAAGCAATCAAATCGCATTTGGCACCTTGTTGTAATTTTTCCGGTCCATATTCAACATAAACTATAACTATGTGCCACTGTTGATACTAAAGGTAACGTTTTTTTTCCACAATTCTACTATCGAGCCAACCGGCTCAGGACGACGAGCTCACCGTTTAAATGGCCTCCGAGGCAATTTAATTTGAAAGCCGAGGGCCGTTCTGTGGTCTTGCTCAAATGATTAAAAAAGGCTGCAAGAAAGCACTCACACCCCTTTTTTAGTCCCATATTCTGATAAAGTCGCTGCCTGAACACGCCGATGAATGGTTATTAAAAGGTAAGTTTATTGACTCTTGTGAAAGGAGATAAATTATGGTTAGAGAAAAAAAATTTAAGGTCCCGGAAGAGCCGCAACAGACATCGTTCGAAGAGCCGCAACAGGCAGTAGCTGAAGAGCCTCAAGAGACACCTTCCGAGGAGTCCCAGGAGACACCCTGGGAAGAGTCTGAAGAATCACCTGTAGAAATCGAAGAAAATTAGTATTGATTTGGAGAGGGAGTCAGATAAACAGTCTGGCCCCCTCCTTCCCTTTCAAAGTCGGGCCGGTCAAAGAAAGGTCGGCGGCACTAACTCCGTCCTCCGGTTGATTATTGTCTGCCCCTACGCGGGCAATAGCCCCATAAGCAAAATTACAGCTGTGCCTGTCCAATTCGTGTTCGTTTCTATAAGGTACGCCATCTTTTCACTCTTGCCTGCTCTTCCTTTGCAGGCTTCAAGAATAAATCAAAAGTCTTGGATACGAGCAGAAGAACGACCAGACCAAACACGAGCAGAAACATAGCGAGCGAGGAGTTGAAAACTGGAGATATAATCTTGTTTAAGCCTGACCAGGAGTGGGGATTATGAAGCCACTGAAAAAAGTTGGTCGGTAGAACTTTGTACAATACCAACCTTGATCCGAAAGCTTTCCAGTATCCATGCTTCAGCCAAACGAAGCTTTGGTATGCCAACACGGCTATACCGGATAAGGATATCGAAAACGGTATCAAGAGACAAAACGCTCTGAATTTCTGTCCAATTGTCTGTTTACCCATCTTGCTGCTCCAATTTGATTCTTGAGAAACTACTGATAACCTACCAGTTGCTGATAGCTCTTATACACGATTCATAAACCTGATTCCGATGAGGTAGATTAAATAACTGCTTCCTTCCCCCATTTTATTGCTGAACAGGCTCTACATCCAAAGTCGATGACTTAGTACCGCCCTCATACCACCGCTTTACCACGAAGCGTACACCCTCATCAATTATGCTCACATCGCTCAAAGCTGCGTCATAATAGAAAATACCGTTATTTTTTATCGCAAAGCTCTTAGCGGTAACAGACCCGTGCAAGACTGCATTGTTCTTAAGAATGATATCTGCATTGGGAGCGTAGACAGCCCCGAACACATCGCTGTTATTCTTTAATTCGAATACCTGTGGTTCCGTACCGGTAGCATACAGTGTGAAGTCCGCGCAGTTACCGCTTGGATTATTGATTCCCGCACCGTTGATGCAAGTAAAATTTCCATCCACGTAAAGGATTAAAGACGAACCATCGTTTATCCGAATCTCGCTGAAGTTGTCCATATTAATATTGCCGGTTACGTGTAGTACGACATCTCCACCACTTATTTCAAGTATCTCGCCATTGAGCGAAGTTATGCTCGTATATCTTCCACTGTCCGCAGGGCTGAGTACTGTTGTGCTCAGGACGTCTATCGTACCCATATCGGGCAGTGTCGGCGGTGTTATTGTTGGCAGCTCATACTCCTCGCTGAGGGCATATGTTATGCCTTTAATAGTACCTCCGCTTTTCAGTACAGTTTCAGGATCGCCGCCAACACCTACGACAACATCCCCAGCGATTGTGCCGCTTCCAAAGATTATGCTTTCGGGTGCTGTGCTATGAGTGCCAATCTGTACTTTTAAGCCAGTCTCTCCGGTAGCTGAGTTATAGCCAAGAACTTGATTATTTTGAGACATTGTGATTGTTTCTTCCACAAAAATTGCATTATCAAATAATCCCTTCAGCCTTAAAGTCGCAGAGACTGTTCTTTGAGCCTGACCGGCTCTTCCAATGGACGTAATAGTATAGCCGCTGGCGAGGTCCCCTGTAACTGTGTAACTATATGTTGCGTCACAGTTAGGCAAGTTTGCGTCAATTGCCTGTGGTAGGATGCTCCCATCCCAGGGTAGAGTTTGCAATTTCTCGTTCATTCTAAACAAAGCCATTGTCAGCCCTGCGTCGGCAGCGCATCGTGCTATAATATCAGATGTCTTTCGTATGGAAAAGACGCGGCTGTTCAGACCCAGACTGAGCAGTCCTGAGCCCATTGCAAGCAGTATTAAAAGTGCAACTACGGCCAGCGGAATGGCAGAGCCTCGCTTTTTTGATTGCAGCAGCTTTTTCATTTTCACCCCCCTCTCTTTTAGCCATCTTGCTGCTCTAATTGATTCTTGAAAAGCTACCGTCAAAAGGCCAAAAGAGTTTTTTCAAAAACCAAAATCGGAAAACTTATTCCTGTGTTATAAACACCCCATTTATTGAATTACAAACATATTCTACCCCAACGACGACTTCAAATCAACCAAAAAAATGCAAAAGGGCATTTAAGAAGCAATTTGTGGGCATTACGCAAAGAGATTAACAATCTTATCGGCCCACACCAAAAATGTTTTTGGAGGGTCAAAAAACGCTCAGGATTTCCTCCTCACCATCACTACACCCAAGCCTCGTAGCATAAGGCAGTCTTTAACAATGCTACGGGGAAATTTACACTATTCTTCATCTACGTAGCAAGCTAACAAAACCTATACTGATGCTGCCAATAGTGAGCTTTCTACTCTATTTTGGCTTGTTTTTGGCCGATACTATTAACATTGGAGATAAAGGGCTTCAAAACCGCCGGAGAGCAGGAAATTGAACTCAGCGTTTCTTGGAAAATGTCTTCATAGAAGGCAAGTCGTGGGATAAATCAAGAATACTAAAGAGAGACCAATCATGAAAATGTGGAAAATTATCGTCGTTTTAGTTCTTGTTATTGCTGCAATATACATTATACCCCGCAGTAGCAAATCCACAGATATTGAACAAAGAGGAAGAGAGCTATCTATCACCATAGGCAAACATCAGTTGACAGCTACTATTATTGGTCGCCAAATCAAGAATTCTTTCCTGGTTATAGGTGGCTCGTGCAGAGGCGATGTGTTTTTTACATCTCTGTTTTCAGTCATTCCTCTTGATACAGCAGAGCGATTAGCTCGAACATACGGTAACTTTTTCAAATGTAATTCCCCGGGAGCTTATGAAGCGAAAAGGAGTATTAAATCGATGCTTCTTTATGCGGTGGACCGTGATGTCGAGCGAAGATTAAAGAGCATTGATAAGCTTGCCCTGGCCCGTAAAGACCCTGTCATTCAAATGACGTATGTGGAATTAAATATCAACAGTCATACAGTTAGAGGCCAGGAAATACCAATCGTCTTCGGTAGCGACATGCACCCTTTCTTAGTTAAGGATGTCCGGATTGTTGAAGAGGACCGAAATTTCTAACCGATAGCACTTGGCAGCTTTTTTCTTATTACGTGACGCTCTCATTCTCACATCACTTCTCGCGTTCTCTCTGCTCGGCTTCAACCTATGCGGTGCCTCTTAATGTAGTCGTCCCTCACTGCCGTGCCTAAACCCGGAACATCCGGCACCAACACTTCGCCCTCCACCATCTTCAGATTCACTTCGTACATGGATTGGCCTTTTAAACTGCCTGATTCCAGATAGATAGCATTTGGCATAGCTGCCAACATATTAAGGTTCCCTGGCCCACCTCCATGACTGGCCACTTGAATATGAAAAGCGTCCGCCAAAGCCGCAATCTCCATCCACTCCGTTACTCCACCTGTCCGGCGGTTGTCAGGCTGAACTACATCCACGCCGCCGCGTCTTATCAGGTCGGCGAAAGCATACTTGGTGTACTCATTTTCCCCGGTGGCTATACGAACACTCAGCTTGTCTCCCAGCTCCTCGTAACCATCGTGGTTGTGCGGCGGCAACGGTTCCTCGAACCAGAACACACCCATGTCCTGGTAAGCCTTTCCACGTTCGAGAGCTGTTGAAACACTGAACGCCTGGTTAGCATCAACCATCAGGTCGGCAGTATCTCCGATGGTTTTCCGTGCCATCTTTATTCGGCGAATATCGTCAGAAAGACTACCTAATCCAACCTTTATCTTGACTGCGCGAAATCCTTCCTCAATCGCCGCTGCACAGCGTCGTGTAAATTCATCCTCATTATCGTAGTACCAGCCGACCATTGCGTAGGCGGGAACACGGTCTCTAAACCCACCGAGAATCTTGTACAGGGGCTTTCCGAGCACTCGGCCAATAATGTCCCACACAGCCATATCTACTGCAGCTATACCGAATTGAACCACTCCCGTAACACCGTGATATTCCGTCGCTTTCCACATCTTATCGCGTATCCGCTTGACAAAGAAAGGGTCTTCTCCCTTTATCACATCGAACAGCTCTTCGTTGATTATTTGAGCGACTACTCGTGGACCGCCGGGTATCGTGCCGAAATACGTGTAGCTGTGTCCTGTTACTCCGACGTTCGTGTGAATGCGCGTCACCACCCCGCCTCGGTCACTAAACGAATGAATCGCATCGCGAATCGGACTCTTGGTTTCGAAGGCGAGCACAAATGTTTCAACAGATTTAATCCGGACATCAGTCGCATCCTGCTGGGTTTCAATCAGCGGCGTCCTCCCGTCTGCGAGTGTTTTCTCTGACACAAACAATGACGTTGTCGCACCGGCTGCTATCCCGATTCCTGTTCTGAAAAATTCTCTACGCGTCGGATTGTTTGGAGATTGATAGTTCCGTAGTTCCATTATGATTTCCTCACAAAAAAGATGGTTAACATTACTTAATCTGGATTACGAAGTATGAGCCGCCAAGCTTGCGGCTCTTGGCAGATTTTATACACGCATCTGAGAACGCGCCAAGCTATTTTTCTCTGCCGTCGGATTAGAACCACTTCTGGTTCTTCTGTTAAATCTCCTCTCAAAGAGAATGTGGCATTCTAAAATGGCCGAACTCAGGCAGAAGGATTTCTGAGTAGGGTAAGAAGATTTTAACGTAATTCCCCCTTCCCGGAATACCTGCGGGCAATATATTTT
>JBGVTO010000086.1:0-20960 GCA_041862635.1 Phycisphaerae bacterium
GACTCCGCTTTGCTGGAGTCCTGCGCTTGAGGCTGCCACACATTCTTTATTAATTTTATTGGGTGGCAGCCTCATCCCGATGTCGTTTATCGGGATGGGGATGGTTTTTCCCTGGCTAAACACATACCCTGCGAAAGCAGGGGTGCTTCGAATTTTAATGTAAAAACCAGATTTTCGTTCAATAGTTTTTCGGATTCTATTTTGCGAATCATCATTATTCAAAGCATCAAAGAGTGGTTGTCTGAGTCGCATATTTCCCGATGACCTTCCGAAAATCGTCTGTAGAGCATTTCATGAGTTTCGTATGGTCATTAAAATAGCCGTCTTTAAGCGCATGGCCAAAATGCCTCCTTGCCTCTTCATAATACGGGACAACCAGACGTCTCATTAACTCACCAAATTCCTGTATATCCAGTACCTTGACACCATGATTATCAAGAAAATGAAACAGGTAAGCTACCCCGGTATCGCCGGTCAACCATTTCAGACGTATACTGGCTCGATTAACTCCGTTGTTATAAGGGTAACAGCTACTGGATGGACTGCGGGGAGAAAACATTACATGATGCACTATTCTGAAGTCATGCGCTTTCGAGTCCTCGTCTTTGAGAAACCCTACCCAACCAGCCGCTGGTGACTCAATGACTTCCCCGCACGTATCGCAAATCCACTGTCTTAATGGTTTCAACATTTCCATCCTCCTTCTTACCGCTTTCGGGATCAAAAAACTGTGAGCCTGGCTCCGCTACCTGTTTTTCGACAATTTTTTGAGGACACTTGATGGGCTTCTCTGCTAAAAATAGACAAAATCCCTAAAAGTGCCCTCTGAGGCCTCTTAAATCGAAAACTGACGGGGATTCGTGAGATTGTATGCACAGGCTTATCATTGCGGGCGTCCTAAGCTAATGAAAGGCCGATTTCTGAAAAAGACCTTCGGGAATGAGCGATATCCCTTTGACCTTTCCGCTTTTATGCACAATCCAAAGATTTTCCTTGACGGGAAAGTGCGTAATTTGTTATAAGTTAAATAAAGTCGGTTTTGTGTCCGCACAGTAGGTCATCTGTGGCTTTTGGATCCTTCAGCGGGCAAATTTCTTTTTAGTTTTTCGATAGAGGAGGATTTATTATGTATCGTGCGATGCACAGAGTTGGAATAGGAGCTTTGTGCTTCGTAGTGAAAATATTTTACATTTCATTTAACATCCCATATTGGTTTTTTGAAGGAGGATTATTATGTGCAGAAAATTGAGTTATTTGGTTCCTTATGTTTTGGCGCTGAGTGCGGCTCTTACGGGTACGACTAAGGCAGAGCTTGTCGGTTGGTGGAGGTTTGATGAGGGTTCCGGGACCGTAGCACATGATACGAGCGTCTACGGCAACGACGGCACCTTCAACGGCGATCCGCAGTGGGTGTCTGGGTTTATAGGTGGTGCGCTGGAATTTGATGGGGTAGATGATTATGTTACAGTGGGGGATTTGGACCTAACAGAATCCTTCACCCTCACATTTTGGATGCGACCTTCCTCGCTCCCAAGCGGGTGGCATTCGGTGGTTATGAAAGAATATGACTATGGCTTCGAATTTGACGGAACCACTCTTCTTGGGAGAGTCGGCAATGGTGCGGGCGGCTGGGGTGCTACTGTTACCACAACCATTTCTGAACCTGCCGTATGGTATCACGCTGCGCTGACGTGGAATGGCTCGGACCTCGAAATGTTCATTGACGCATCCAGCGTCGGCCAAAATACGGGAACACATGTTTCAAATAACAATCCGCTGCTCTTTGGCAGTTGGAACACGTCCAGCGAATTTTTCAACGGCACCATCGACGACGTCCGCACTTACGACCACGTTTTGTCGGGAATCGAAGTTCTGAGCGTTATGCAAGGCCAGATATGGCCGTATGCCTGGGGCCCTGACCCGGCTGATGGTGCCATCTATCCGGATACATGGGTGAACCTTAGCTGGTCCCCGGGAGGTCTTGCGGTCTCACACGATGTGTATTTCGGCGATAATTTTGACGATGTAAATGAAGGTGCCCCCGACTCGTCGGGGTTCCAGGGCAACCAGCTCGAAACGTTTATTGTTGTTGGCTTTCCAGGATTCGCTTTTCCGGACGGCCTTGTCCCGGGCACGACTTACTATTGGCGAATCGATGAGGTCAATGATGCTGAGCCGAATAGCCCGTGGAAGGGTGACGTCTGGAGCTTTTCAGTCCCTCCCAGGACCGCCTATGCACCCGACCCGGCTGATGGTGCCGAGATGGTAGAGACGGATATAGAGCTTAGCTGGACGGCAGGTTTCGGTGCAAAATTACACACCGTATATTTCGGTGACAATTTTGATGAAGTGAACAATGCCGCTGGGGGCCTTCCTCAGGGAATTACAACCTATACTCCCGGCCCACTTAAAATGGCTAAGACTTACTACTGGCGGGTCGATGAGTTTGATGCCTTCGAGACGCATAAAGGCAACGTCTGGAGCTTTACTACTGAGGGAGCCGTCGGAAGCCCTGACCCGGCTAATGGCGCTGTGGATGTAAAGCAGACAAAAATTCTTACCTGGACGCCGGGAGTCTATGCTGCTTCGCATCAGGTCTATTTCGGCACAGATAAAGAGGCCGTACGAAATGCCGATACCGGTTCGCCGGAGTATAAAGCCACAGGAAACCTCGGTGCTGAGAGCTTTGACCCCGGAATACTCCAGTGGGATACCGCCTACTATTGGCGTATTGACGAGGCCAATAACACCAATCCCGACAGTCCGTGGACAGGCAATGTTTGGAGCTTTACGACGGCCAACTTCCTTATCGTGGACGATTTCGAGAGCTACAATGACCTTGACCCCGCTGACCCCGATAGCAACAGGATATTTAACGCGTGGATAGATGGATACGAAGACCCGACAAACGGTTCTTTAGTTGGTTATGATAACCCTCCTTTTGCCGAGCAAATTATCGTTCACGGAGGCAACCAGTCGATGCCCTTATTCTACGATAACAGTGTTGGGTACTCTGAGGCAACTTTAACACTGACTTATCCGCGTGACTGGACCGAGAATGGTGTCAGCACACTGACGATTTGGTTCAGAGGCGATTCGGCTAACGCCGCTGAGACGTTGTATGTTGCTCTCAATGGCAGTGCGGTGGTCAATCATGATAATCCAGATGCAGCGCAGGTCACTACCTGGACACAATGGACTATCGACCTGCAGGCTTTTGCCGACCAGGGTGTGAACCTGGCCAATGTCAATACAATTTCCCTTGGTCTTGGCAATAAGAACAATCCACAGGCCGGTGGTTCAGGTACAATGTACTTTGACGATATTCGTTTGTATCCTCCGCCGGGGCCGACACCGTAAGCCGTGTGATTTAGTTTGTAATTGCAACTGCGTGGTCGATATAGCAGATTTGTATCAATTCGGGGCTTATGCTAAATGGTTCGGTATAGGCCCTTTTGTCTCAGGGCGATATAGACAATCATTACGCCGAGGCTTAAACCTGCGGCATGTGAACAGTCGAGTAGATGCAATGTGGTTCCGTTAGAGCCACTCGCCAGCCGGCAACGGTCATTGAAAACGTTCACAATTTTTGTGGTTTTTGTAAAGCGCTGGTGTTACAGGCTTTATGAAATGGGATTTTTTTCGAATTGGCAGATAACGAGCCTTCTGGTTGTAGTGCCGTTGTAGTCGTCAACTCGCAAAAAGGGGGCCATTTAAGGGTGGTTAGTGCACGGCTCAATGCGCTTCTAATTGGCTGGTGGGATTGGTTAGAAAAGAGAACATTTCTCAGATCTTAACTCCAAAATCCGCAGTTTCAACGATTGACAAATCTGTTGAGATATGATATAGTAATTTTTTAGCGAAAACATCACTCGAATATAATTCTCTTTTATTTCTTGGTAAGTCGCCTGCGACAGGAGGTGGAAAACACCTGATTGGAGGAAACGCTCAAGTGGGTATTGACAAGGGTATAATAATCCTCGTGCTGGCAAGATTGATGAGCCCATTATTTTTAAAATTCCTGCAATATGAGGATTTTCTTGCGTATGTGATTATAGAGCTTAGTAGCTTGCACCAGGATTTTAGACGGGCCAGCTGTGTTTTACATCGCGTGCCAGTAACCGGTGAGTTCCGGACTGAATTGCCATGGAGCTGTTTATGAATACAAAACTATACCAAGTGCTGAATAGAGTTCAGCGTCTGTTTGGCACTCTGGAGCTTATCAAGAAAGTCGGGCAGGTTAAGATGCGATTATTGTTCGTTTTGTTTGAAAGGATATTACTATGTGCAGGAAATTGATCTATCTTTTCTTTCTCATGTCGGTGTTAGGATTAGCTGAGGGACAAGCACAGGATGATGTATGGGATCGCGCTGTATACTCGGACCTTCGATATTGGACAAGCTGGACAATTAACAGCAGGCCTCTCGTGGAAGCCTTTGAACTTGCCGGTTACAGGATTCTCGACGCGTACCAACTCAAGTCGTGGATGAACGCTCGCATCGCCGATAGAAAATTAAGCGTGGTCGTGTTCTGTCAGGATGTAGCGCCGGTCACAGTTGTAGAGTCGATGTCGTCATCTTGTACGCTTCGACGATACCTTGAAGCAGGTGGCAAGATTGTGTGGTACGCGGACATCCCTTTTTACTACCAGGGGCATTCGAATGGGGGCTGGACAACATGGGGCAACGGCGGTTCCATCGCCGTACTGGGTTTTAACGCTTCCAATGCCCCGTGGGATACCAACAGCCAGGTAACTCTAACCGATGATGGAGTCGCTTGGGGACTGACCGAAACGTGGTCATCAGCACGAGCAACCTATCCTGACGTTACTGACAATCTCCGTGTTTTGGCTACAGATGGCAGCGGAAATGCGGCGGCCTGGGTTAAGCATTATTTACCGGGCGATAACTACAGGGGATTTGTTCGAATATTTGACCGAAGAGGCGAGCCTGGCTTCAATGACCTTCGACGTGTGGCAGAATACGCTGCTATGAAGGCGTCAAGCCCCAATCCCCCTGATGGTGCCATACTTTCGGATATATCTGTCAGTCTTGGATGGTCGCGGAGTACTTATGCAGCCTCGCACGATGTGTACTTAGGTGACAATTTTGACAACGTTAACGATGGGACCGGTGGTACGTTCCGGGGCAACCAGACCTCGACGTTCTTTGTTGTTGGTTCCCCTGGTTTTGCGTATCCGGACGGTCTCATTCCGGGGACAACTTATTACTGGCGAATAGATGAGGTCGAAGCCGACGGTTCTACAATACACAAAGGAGATGTCTGGAGTTTTACAGTCACTCCCAGGACAGCTTATATGCCCATCCCTGCTGATGGCGCCAAATTCATAGAGCCCCACACATCCCTTAGCTGGAACACCGGTTTGGGTGCGAGAGCACACCATTTGTATTTTGGTGACAACCTTGCTGACGTAGAGGCCGGCACAGGCGGCACCTACAAAGGATCTTTGGGAAATGCAAGCTACACTCCCGGCTCGCTTGAACTGGAGAAGACCTATTACTGGCGGGTCGATGAGTTTGATGGTTCAACCAGGTACCAAGGCGACGTCTGGAGCTTTACCACTGCGGGTATCGGCGGAGGTCTGCAAGGAAAGTACTATCAGTGGTCCGGCCAAGCGCCCCCGTCCCAATCGGCGGCCTTCCCCCGTCTCGTGATGACCCGAACAGACCCTCAAATTAACTTTAACTGGGGTAATCGCTCACCGGGTCCGTTGGTAAACGCTGATAATTTCTCGGTTAGATGGACCGGCGAAGTGGAGGCGGCGTTTACCGAGACCTACACATTCTATACGACTACCGACGACGGTGTGAGACTGTGGGTTAATGGTCAAAAAATCATCGATAAGTGGATAGAACAAAGTGAAACCGAATGGAATGGAATGATTGACCTTGTCGCAGGACAAAAATACAACATTGTAATGGAGTATTATGAGAACCTTGTAGATGCAGCGGCACAATTGCGATGGTCGAGTCTCCACACGCCGAAACAGCTTGTTCCACAGGCTGCACTATCGCCACCAGCAGGTGTAGATGTAGGTGTAGTTGTAGGTGTAATTGAATTGACTGATGCTACTTTTAATCAGATTGTTCTTAGTTCCGATGTACCGGTGCTGGTTGATTTCTGGGCGCCCTGGTGCGGACCTTGCCTGACGATGGCTCCTATCATCGAGGAAATCGCCGATGAATACGCAGGCAGGGCCAAAATCTGCAAGCTCAACGTCGATAATGCTCCCCAGACGACTACGAACTACGACATACGTTTCATACCTACGTTCATCTTATTTAAAGACGGCCGGGTACAAAGACAATGGGTCGGTGTAACCAGTAAAAATGAGCTTACCGCCGCAATCCAACAACTGGCGGATTCACTGTCACCTGACTCTCTTCCCGAGGCGCTGGACACGGCTTTGAGTTTCACCACGGGCGGCAGTGCGTATTGGTTCGCACAGACTACGACGTCCCGCTACGGGGGGGATGCGGCACAAAGCCCAGATATCGCGCACAGGCAGGACTCGTGGATGCAGACAACCGTGAGCGGGACAGGAACTCTGAAGTTCTACTGGAAGGTATCGTCTGAGGAAGATTTTGACTTCCTGGAGTTTTACATCGACGGCTCGCTGCAGGATAATATCAGCGGTTCGGATGGGGACTGGGAACAGCAGACGTACACGATCAGCACTTCGGGTTCACACACATTGGAATGGCGATATGTGAAGGATGGAAGCGGGGACTCTGGCAGCGACTGCGGCTGGGTGGACAAAGTGGAGTGGGTGGCTAACTAACTGGCAGATTTTGAGAATTGATTCCGCCAGAGGCGGATTTCCGCTGCGCTACAACATTAATGATTGGAGTGATGAGGTTCTTCGCTGCGCTCAGGTTGACCCTTCGACTCCGCTCAGGGTGAAGGGAATTAGAGGATTAGAGATTAGAGGATTAGGTTATCAGGTGAACAGGAAATCAGGTGGCAGGCTATCAGGATAGCAGAGTATCAGGGAATCGGGTAAAAGAATATAAGGCGGACGATGGATGAGTGGATAGCGAGCTAAAGTGAACTAAAGTGCCTAAAGTGAGCTAAAGTTGTATGCTTTCGCCTTCGCTGAAGCTACGGCGTACAAGCGATTTTTGAAACTCGATACCGGCGAACCAGGACAGGGTTGCTCACTGTCATTGCGAGGCACAGCGGGACATGGCAACTTCTACGCGCTTTACGTATGTGACATTTAACAAAACTCCAAGTTTAAGTACTAAAAACTCATGAACGGCCGATCTGACTTGCGACTTGCAACGTCAGATTTCAGACACAGGACATCTGACAGCTCACAATTGACGTAATCTTTCCTTGACGCCGAGTTTGGGCGTGTGGTATACTACATATCAGTGATATTGGGGAAAGCCGTTGATTGCCCTGCTATACAAAAATATGGGCAGGAGGACAAAAAATGTATAATATACCTCACCATATCAGCGGAAAATTAACAATCCCATTACTTGTATTGCCTGCCATCGTTTTGATAGCGGTGGTGGTCGCTGGGCCTTCATATGCTGATATAAATTTTACGTGGGACCGCGCCGTCTACTGGGATATGCGCTATCCATCGGCTTGGGCTGGAGGTGGCACGGCCATTCGAGAGGCTCTGGAGTATGTCGGCTATGAAATTCTCGATGCGGACCAGTTAAAGGCCTGGATGGACGCTCGCATTATCGACGGCATGCCAAGCGTGGTTGTGTTTTGCCATGACATCGCACCGGACACCGTTGTAGAGTCGATGTCGCATAGATGTACGCTTCGACGATATCTTAATGCAGGCGGCAAAATTGTCTGGTACGCGGATATTCCCATGTACTACCAGGGGCACTCCGATGGTACGAGGACCGGGTGGGGGCCTGATGGGTCTATCAACATATTGGGATTCAATGCCGCCGGCGCACCGTGGGACAGCGAGGATGAGGTGGCTTTGACCGCTGAGGGGCGCAATTGGGGTCTGACTGAAACATGGCAATCGGAACGGCCGACGTCCCGTAGTGGTCTTCGTGTTCTTGCTCGAGATGCCGGTGGGAATGCTGCGGCGTGGGTGAAGCATTATGTGCCGGGTGATAGCTACCGGGGATTCGTCAGACTGTTCGACCGCTCCGGCGAGCCCAACTTAAACGACGTTCAACGTGCGGCAGAATACCCTCACGTGCCTGAGCCTATTGTTTTCGACAATGAGGCAGAAAACGAAGAGGACATTGTCGGTGTGTTTTTCTACCCATGGTATGAGAACCCCAACACCAGCGACCGTTGGATACACTGGCCTGAAGGAGGTGGTTATTCACCACCAACTACGTGGTCAGCCAATTACCTGCCCAGTTACCCGAATTCCACGTGGAATCCCAACGTGCAATTGTACGACAGCAAGAATACAGAGGTATTGCGATGGCAGGACAGAGCGATGGCTCGTGCTGGTATTGATATAGCCATCGCAAGTTGGTGGGGAATTGGTGGCTATGAAGACGCCGGACTCGCTAAGGCCATCCGTACATGTAAGAGCGTCCAGTGGTGCATTTATTACGAGATGGATGCGTACGGTGACCCCACTGCCCAGAAAATCTATAATGATATCAAGTATGTTGTGGACACCTATGGCCCGACGCGCAACTACGCCAAGATCGATGGTAAATGGCTTGTGCTGGTCTATGGCGCTGGGGGCGAAGAGACTGCTAACCGGTGGCGGCAGGCCAAGGCTATGCTCGCAGCCGATGGATATGATGTGTACCTGAATGGAGATGTGTGGGAAGTGACTACGGCGACTGCACCCGACCCTTGGGATTCCGTCCATCTTTACATCCCTATTGTCTATCAGGGCCTTACCAATACACTTCCTAACGCGGATGACTCCGCATGGATATCTCCTGGGTTTTGGAGTGTTGGGGAGAGCCCTCTTTTGGAGCGCTCCTTAAGCGAGTTCAAATCAGCGTGGGATAATATAGTCGCGAATAGGAAGAGTTACCGGTTCATTCTTATCGAGACCTGGAATGAGTGGCATGAAGGCACACAGATTGAACCAGGCCAAGAAATCGTTCCTGATCCGAGCGGCTACCTCCCGGCCGGATACGACTATGGGTACGATTTCATAGATGCGATTGGGCCTGCTGCAATTAATGAGCTTCACTGGAAGTCCAGTGGACATCGCCCTGTTCCGCCTGTCAGATTCGTAGCTGAAGAAATGATTTGGGAAGAAGGGGCATTAGCAGAAAGCCCTTCTAAGTGCAGGATTCCTGAAGAAAATATTCGAATTGGATCATCAATTTTTGTCCCAAATTCAAATGACGTGACATTTACTGTCCGGGCAAGGGCTGTATCAAATGGAAGATTCCTGGTTAGGCCAGAGCTTATACTTTATTTAGATGATGCAGCAATTGCTCGGTGGGAAGTTCCATCTTTAAGTTACCAAGATTACTCTGATGTTGTGTTCCTTTATAAAGGCATCCACAAAGTGGAAGTGGGATTTGATGAGCCAACAGGTTCTGACTACGACCTTATAGTGGATTTTGTTGATGTTATATTTACTATCCCTCAACCTGCACCTCACCCTCCCACTCCGGCCAATCCTCTGTCTGAGGCGTTGGACACGGCTTTGAGTTTCACCACGGGCGGCAGTGCGGACTGGTTCAGCCAGACCACAACGTCCCGCTACGATGGTGACGCAGCGCAGAGCGGAAATATCTCGCACAGACAGGACTCGTGGATGCAGACGACGGTTAACGGGACAGGAACGGTGAGCTTCTACTGGAAGGTATCTTCTGAGAGAAGTTTCGACTTCCTGGAGTTTTACATTGACGGCTCGCTTCAGGACCAGATCAGCGGTTTGGAGGACTGGGAACGGGAGACGTACACGATCAGTACTTCGGGTTCACACACGTTGGAATGGCGATATTTGAAGGATGGAAGCGGGAACGTAGGCAGCGACTGCGGCTGGGTGGACAAAGTGGAGTGGGTGACTAACTAACTGGCAAGTGGCAATGATGAGTGATTAGTTGATTAGAGAATTAGAGATTAGGCTATCAGGTGAACAGGAAATCAGGTGGCAGGCTATCAGGACAGCAGGGTATCAGGTAAAAGAATAGAAGGCCGACGATGGAAGGGAAGGGAATATCGAATATCGAACAAGGAATGACGAATTATGAAGGAAAGAAAGAGGTAAACGGTTATCAGGTGAACAGGAAATCAGGTTGCAGCCAAACGGTGTGCAATGCAGACCCTACCTTTTCAAATGACAGTTGTCGGTTGAGACGTAAAAGAGTTACTCTTGTATTTTGTTGTTTCGGTATTGAATATAGGCTTCTCGCATCGCTACGTATGGTTCCAGGGACGCGGCCTTGAAGTCTTCGTACTCGCCGATGTGAAATGAACCCTCGTTTAGAGCCGTCCCGGCGGATATACCTACCGAGGTCTCCCACGGTTCGACATAGCGCACGGGATTTAGAAACTGGTCGCCCACCATACCCAACGAATCCCGTACGTTGGATGGGCCGAATAACGGCCAGACAATATAGAAACCTTGACCTATGCCATGTATCGCAAGGGTCTGGCCCAGGTCTTCCTGAACGGGTTGCAGCTCGTATTTATCCCTTGCCGGGTCGCCGAACCCCAGAACACCTACCGTGGTATTGACCAAAAACCGTCGCAGCTCAATGTCGGCAGAATCTCCTTTTCCCTGCAGCAGGCAGTTTACGTAACGAACGGGCGTAGTGAGATTCTGGAAGAAATTGCGCACACCGGTTCGAGCCGGTTCCGGTACAACCGCTTTATATGTCCCCACACAGGGTTTGACAATCCAGAAGTAGAGTGCGTCATTAACGCTGAACATTAGCCGATTCCAGGGCTCCAGCGGGTCGGCCACCTCCACTATCTGCTCGTCAAGCTCCTCTTCCAGCAGGTCAAAATCTTCATCAGCAGATGGTTCGGCGAAGTTGTTTGAAGCCAGTTTACCGTAATTAGGAGAGGGATTTTTCTCAGAGACCGCGCAGCCCGCAGTCATAACTACCAGGACGACAGAAGCCAGAGAACAGAGGACAGAGGACAGAGAACAGATTTCTGTCTTTGCCGTAAGGCATCCTGTGGACTGGCTTTTGTCCTCTAACTTGTGTCTTCTGCTTTCTGCCATTTGTCTTCTGTCTTGCGCCATTTTATAGTAATCGGTCCGGACTCTCAAGTCTCTTTACCAAAAGGTTTCACGAGAATCAGCATTTGCGGCAGGAGGGTAAGGGCGGCAAGAAGTGCAATGAGCAGGGCTAATCCGGTCAGCAGGCCGAAATAAACGCTCGGAATGAAATTCGACAGGGCCAGGATGGAAAAGCCGATGATAATAGTAATCGAGGTATAATACAAAGCGCGGCCAATGCTTCCATGGCATCGATGCATGGTAGGCAGATACCTGCGGTCTTTCTGAAATTCATCTTTGAATCGGTGGATATAGTGAATCGTATTATCGACGGCCATTCCCAGGCTGATAGCCGCTATTGTTATGGTCATCATATCCAGAGGGATGTTCAGCCAGCCCATCACTCCGAGCACACCTGCGATTGCAAGCACGTTCGGAAGCATAGCTATCAGAGCTAATTTCATCGACCTCAAGAGCACCAAAAACATCCCGGTCAGCAATAGAACAGTAATGCCCAGAGTCAGTATCTGCGAGCCGAACAGGCTTTGCAGCATATTGTTGTACAGGACCAAAAGACCGGACAGATGAATATTTTCCTCATTAAGCTCTAACATGCCGGTCAGGTCTTTTTTTATCTTCCTCAGCAGCTCGTTACGCCTTAGACTCTTCTCAGAATCCCTCACTCGGGCCCAAAAGCGGACCTGATTATGCTCTACCGAGACGTAGGGCTTGACCAACATGGTTTTGAATTCTTCCGGGGTTTCGCTATAGAGCAAAGCGAGTTCAAGACTGTCCAGAGGCTTGCCATTATTTAGCTTCTCCGTAATTCCCAACATTGTGGCCAATGATAAAACCTTGCCCATTTCTGGCAGATTGTCAAGATAATAGTGCACGGTTTTGACGCGGTTCATCTTTTCGGCATTAAACCAGTATTTCTCATCCGCTGCGGCCTTATCGTATTCATCGAACTGGTCAAATTCGTCGAATGTCTCATCACTTTCTGTCGCAGCAGGGGCTGTAGATGCGGTCGGAGTGTCGGATTCCTCGAAATCTATAATTACATCCAGTGGAGTGGTGCCGCCGAGTTTTTCATCGATTACTTTCATGCCCTTATGTATCTCGGTATCTTTGTGAAAGTAGTCGATAAAACAATTTTCCACGTCTAATTTCGAGATGCCGATAATGCTGCCGGTAAGGAACAGGCCGCTGACACCCACAATCAGCAGGCCGTGTTTTTCGGTAAATTTCGCAAGGATGGATGTCAGGGAAAAACGCCATTGCCTTATTTTGGGTGACATCTCTTTTGGTATCAGTATAAGCACGGCAGGAAAAAGCAGAAAGGTCCCAATCAATGACACAATCAAACCTCCTATCATCATCCAGCCAAAGTTGATGACCGGCAGGATGTTACAAAGCACCAGAGAAGCAAAACCGGCAATCGTGGTCAGTGCCGCATACTCACAGGGCTGCAGCTTAAAAAGAACGGTCTCAAAAATCAACCGGCGATTGGGGGCCTGCGGATTCTGCTCGAGCAGCTCCCGGTACCGCACAATCAGATGAATCACAATAGCTAAGGTGATGATTAGCTGCAGAGAGATGAAGTTGGAGGATATGACTGTTACCTCCCAGCCGAACCATCCCAACAGGCCAATCATGCAGATTACGGAAATCACGCAGCAGAGCATCGACAGTAATATCCAGCGTATTCTCTTGAAGATGATAAACAGCATAAGAATCAAAAAGAGCAGAATCCCAAGCCCAAACACCTTCAGGTCATTCTTAATGAAGGTTATCATGTCGTCCGCTATCATACTGACTCCCCCAATAAACAGCTCTGCATCCCGGCGATAGTTATCCATAATGGTCCGTATCGACATGATGTCCTGATGGCGCCGCCGCCTCATTTCGTCCCTGTGTTGTCGGAGTTTTTCATCCACACTCTTCAGCTCGGCACGTTCTGTAGTAGTTAGTGAACCTGATTCTTTCTTCTGCCGTAGCTCATTGCGGCGCTCTAACAAATCGCGATAAACATAATCGTCTGATAAATAGACTAGAAGGCCCGTAGTCTTTAAGTCTGAGCTCACTAACAGGTTCTGATAAAGAGGACTCCGGCGAAGCTCGCTCCTGGCCATATTCATATCCGCCGTCGGAGATTCGAGGGTGGGCAGCTCACCCGTAAGCTCCTTGAGTGAGAGGGGCGGACTTTCCAGCAGAGGGACATCCAGAATGGAAAGCACCGATGAGACATTTTCCAAAGACCGTAAATCGTCTCGCAGCCGGGCCAAGGAGGTCAGCGTTTCCGGCGAGAACAGGTCACCTCCGGGAGTATATGTCAGGACCAGAAATTCCTGTTGTCCGTAGCGGGAGCTGATTTCACGCGAGAAGCGCAGGTCCTCATCGTTCTCCAGAACCAACGTTTCCGCGGAGGCGTCCAGCCTGAAACCTCTGGCGCCGAAGCCGAGAAAGCCAACCACTATCAGCACACAGAGAATGACTGTCTTAGGATGTCTTAGGACGACCCGGTCGAAAAAAAAAGCTACTGGGTGATGTTTCGTCATTCTCGTTTCTCGATTCTCGTTTCTCGATTCTCGTCCAGCCCATCAAGGATGGGCTTGGGCTCGTCGAGTATCGAGCACCTAGTATCTAGTATCGAGGTGCCTGCTCAGCATATCGGGGTTCAATCATTTGGCAGCTTCTCCAGCCGAGAAAGAAGGTCCTTAACAGTGCCGCGACGAAGGATTTCGTCGAATTGTGACCGGTAGGTCAGGAGGATGCTGACACCTTGTATTTCCACATCATATATCTTCCAGCGTTTGTCCACCTTGCGAAGCTTGTATAGTATGGCCACTTTTTTATCCTCGTGTATCAGCTCCGTTGGGATAGATATAGTATTTTTTTTCTTTTGCGCTGCCGGCTTGAACAGGACTTTTTCATCCTTGTAAAGAGAGACTTTATCAAGATACGAACTCTTGAGCCGTTCGCTAAAAAGGCGGGTGAATTTCTCGCGTTGTGGCGGTGTAAATTTTGGCCAGTGTGTTCTTCCAAGCGCAAGTTTGGCCATTAGTGGAAAATCAAAGAGCGGAGTTATGATTTTACTGATTTTCTCCTCTTTTACGTTCGGGTCGATGTCCTTTTTCTGTAAAATAGAAACAACAGCGTCCCACTTGTTACGCAAGAGATCTTCCGGGTCATTCGGGTCATTCGGGATATTAGGGTCAGCGGGTTCGTTCGGTTCATTCAGGTTATTCGGGTCGTTCGGGTCCTTGCTATCTGAATTGACAACCTGAAACGCAACCAGCAAAACCAAACCTGCACAAAGCAACCTGAGCCAAAATCCTTTACTGCTGACTTTGTCCATTTAAGAATCTCTCTCCATAAGGTAATACGAAAAATTATTCCTATTCAATCGCTGACCCCCGACAGTTGCAATCGGGGTTTGACGGCGGCTTATTCGGGACATTTTTCAATCTTCAAAAGGTACACTCGCCGAATAGTTTGGCGCTTCTTTGGTTATTTGTATATCGTGCGGATGAGACTCACTGACCGAAGCGGCGCTTATATGAACAAATCGGCTGTTTTTTCTAAGCTCTTCAATATTTCTCGCTCCGCAATACCCCATACCTGCTCGCAGTCCACCAACCAGCTGATAGACAAAATCACTAAGTGTCCCGCGGTACGGCACACGTCCTTCTACACCTTCGGGTACGAGCTTGCTTCTCTCGGTCGAGCTGCTTTGCCCGTATCTTTCCGCTGAGCCTTTGACCATAGCCCCTAAAGAGCCCATGCCTCTGTACTCTTTGAACTGTCTGCCCTTATAGATAACCAGCTGGCCCGGACTTTCTTTCAGGCCGGCGAACAACGAGCCTATCATTACACTCGAAGCGCCAGCTGCAATCGCCTTGGTTATATCGCCGGACTGCCTAATTCCGCCGTCGGCAATAACGGGTATATTATGCTTTTGTCCCACCTTGGCGCAGTTGATTATAGCAGAGACCTGGGGCATCCCCACGCCGGAAATTACCCTCGTGGTGCAGATTGCGCCGGGCCCGATACCAACCTTCACGGCGTTGGCACCGGCTTCTATCAAATCCTGTGCCGCCTCTGCGGTCGCGATGTTGCCCGCAATCACGTCGATGTCGTACTCAGCTTTTATTTTCTTTACGGTATCGATGACATTCTGTGAATGGCCGTGGGCCGTATCCACTACGATAATATCGACATCCGCTGCTATCAGGGCCTCGATTCTCTCATACTCGTGAACGCTCACCGCAGCACCGACCCGCAGCCGACCTCGCCGGTCCCTGGCCGCTATCGGATATTGCTGGACGCGGTCGATGTCCCTCATAGTAATCAAGCCGGCTAACTCGCCATTTCCGTCAACCAGCAGCAACTTCTCAACCTTGTGTTCCTGCAGAGTCTCCTTGGCCTGCTCAAGAGTCGTCCCGGCCGGGCCTGTAACAAGATTGCTCTTGGTCATTACGGAGCTTATCTCGACTTCATAGTCTTTGAGAAATTTCAAATCCCTGCGTGTCAAAATGCCCACGAGCTTTTTGCCCTCGATAATGGGGATGCCGGAGACATTCTGCTCGTTCATCAGCTCCTGTGCTCTCCTGACAGGCTGACCCGGCGATAATGTTACCGGGTCGAGAATCACGCCGTGCTCGGAGCGTTTGACCTTGGACACCTCTCGTTTTTGTGCCTCGACCGAGAGGTTCTTGTGAATTATGCCGATACCGCCTTCCTGAGCCAGCGCTATTGCCAGTGCCGACTCGGTAACCGTATCCATAGCAGCCGAGACAATCGGTATATTTATCGTGATATTGTCGGTCAATTGTGTGCGGGTGTCCGCCTGGCTCGGCACAAAATCACTTTCAGCCGGTATCAGCAGCACATCGTCAAAGGTTATTCCCTCAGCGACAATCTTACTCTTATCCATTTCCTGCTCCAATAAGAAGTATAGCTGTCATTCCTGCACAATATTGAGCAACGAGTATAATATTGTTTTAAACCACCGTCAAATCTATTTTTCTCAGGGGGATACGATGCTCCCTGGACATCTTACATGATTAGTAAAGATTTCTTGACATCCGTAGTATTTTTTGTTCTAATAATTAAGAGTTCAACCGTAGGAGGTTAGCTGATAATGCAACGGAATCGTATCCAATGGCCCCGTGACGGCGTCTGCGAAGTTATTCGGCCAGTGCTTGTTATGGTGGGACTGATGGCCACTGCTCAACCGGCTGTAGCTGCCAAGCCTGGCGTGTTCAGCATTCGAGATTTCGGGGCTGTGGGGGACGGCAGGACGCTTGACACTAAGGCGATAAACAAGGCAATCGAGGTGTGTGCGGCGGCCGGAGGCGGCCAGGTCCTGTTCCCGCCCGGTAGATACCTCTCAGGCACCGTGCATCTCAAGAGTCATGTAACGCTCCTTCTCGAAGCCGGCGCCACACTGGTCGGGACCAAAAAACTCAACCAATACCAGTATCCCATACCCCCTGCCTTCATGCCCGAAGCCAGGTGGGGCAAGTGGCACAGGGCGTTGATACTCGGCGAAGGGCTGGAAGATATCGCGATTGCCGGACAGGGCGTGATTGACGGCAACAAAGTCTTCGACCCCACCGGCGAGGAACGGATGCGGGGGCCGCATACGTTCGTGTTCATCAATTGCCGCAAAGTTACGGTACGCGATGTTTCTTTCGTGGACTCGGCCAACTACGCAATTCTCTTCCAAATCAGCGACCAGGTGGACATTCGCAATGTCAAATTCACGGGCGGCTGGGATGGCGTGCATTTCCGCGGTGCACCGGACCGCCCCTGCCGGGACGTGAGCATCGTTGGCTGCCAGCTCTTCACCGGGGATGACTCGATCGCAGGCCGTTATTGGGAGAATACCCTGATTTCCGATTGCATTGTGAACTCCTCATGTAATGGTATCCGGCTCATCGGCCCAGCCAGGGGCCTGATTATTTACGACTGCCTCTTTTATGGTCCCGGCATTCATCCCCACCGCACGTCGAAGCGCCACAACATGCTTGCCGGCCTCAACCTGCAGCCCGGCGCCTGGGATGCCACCCAAGGCAGCCTCGATGATGTGCTGATATCCGATATCACCATGCACAACGTTTCGGCGCCGTTTCACTTTTCGCTGAAACCCGGCAACACCGCCGGGAACATCATCGTCAACCGGGTGACGGCCACCGGTGTGTATCGGGCCGCGTCTTCGGTCGAAAGCTGGGCGAACACGGCTTTCAAGAACGTCATCTTCCGGGATGTGACTATCGAATACAAAGGCGGCGGCACGCGGAAACAGGCCCGCATGAGCGTCAAGTCGCCGGGTGTAGATGCCCGGCCGCTGCCGGCCTGGGGCTTCTATGCGCGGAATGTGGACAATCTACAGTTCGACAATGTCCGGCTCCGCTGCGAGAAAGAGGACTTGCGGCCCGTGCTGCTGTGCAACGGCGTGAGGCGGCTTACACTGGACGGCTTCAAGTTCCCACATTCAGCCGGTGCTGCCAACCTGGTGGTTCTGGATAACGTTGAGGAGATTCACGCTCAAGAGGCTGACGTATCACTTGTGCAGCCACGGTGTACGCATATAAGACTTACTCCGGAGGATGTTTCGGGCCGCTTTGTCACGGGTGGAAAGTACACAGTAGGCGTGACAGTGGAAAATGGTAGTAAGGAAGGACTGGCAAAGGTCGAAGTGACTGTCGTTGAGCAGGCGACAACGCGTTGGGTGTGGCTGCGAGCCAATGAGAAAAAGGAGGTCGTTTTCCGAGGGCTAACCGCGCCGGGCCCTGGGACACATGAGGCCAGAGCAGGGAACCTGACTAAGAGCTTGATTGTCGAGGAGCGGCAATAGGCAAGCGAAGGAAAGTTTTCGCTCATCAGGGCAAGCCGGACGACACGCAGGAATTATATCAATTGTAATTAAAAGATGCGCTTTATATAAAGGGCAGCGAGCCATCCCCAAGCTGCGCTTGAGGCTGCCACCCTTTTGTGCTAAACACAAGGAGCGCCGTAATTAAATGCAACTGGCATTAGACAGCTAATGGCAGCAGCCGGGGAGGCTCTTCAATCCCGTGTGAGTAAGCACTTGCAAACCATTCGCAGGTCAATTATAATCCAATGTGATTTTGGGTTTTTCTTTAGATTAATTTCGGGAGGAATACTATGGATCGTCGTGAGTTTCTTAAAGCCGGCGCAGCCGGCCTGGCTTTTTCAGCTATCGGTAACTACAACCCCGTTTTTGCCAGCCAGAAGTCGAAACGCGTTGGGTTGATTGGCTGCGGCTGGTACGGCAAGGGCGCTTTGTTCCGTCTGCTTCAGGTCGCACCGGTCGAGGTGGTGTCGTTGTGTGACGTGGACAGGAAGATGCTGGCCGAGGCTGCCGAGATGGTGGCCGCCCGCCAGGCGTCGAAGAAAAAGCCTCGCACCTACGGCGACTACCGCGAGATGCTCAAGCGGGAACAGCTTGATATCGTGCACGTCGCCACACCCGACCATTGGCATGCGCTGGCGATGATAGCCGCCGTCAAGGCCGGAGCCGATGTCTATGTCGAGAAACCCATCAGCGTGGATGTCGTTGAGGCACAGGCCATGCTTGCTGCAGCCCGAAAGTATGACCGGGTTGTGCAGGTGCACATGCAGCGGCGCAGTACGCCGCATCTGGTCGAAGCCCGCAACAGTGTCATCAAAGAGGGCAGGCTCGGCAAGGTCGGTCATGTCGAGATTTGCTGCTATTATCACATGCGTGCCCGGGGGAATCCGCCCGATACGGCTCCGCCCGAACATCTCAATTATGATATGTGGACAGGGCCGGCCCCGATGCGACCGTATAACTCACTGGTGCACCCACGTCGCTGGCGGGGGTTCATGGAATACGGTAACGGTATCGTCGGTGACATGTGCGTGCACATGCTCGACATGGTACGCTGGATGCTCGATTTGGGTTGGCCGAAGAGCATTAGCTCGTCCGGCGGCATCTTAGTGGACAAGGACAGTAAGGCCAACATAACCGATACCCAGATAGCCACGTTCGATTTCGACGACCTGCCCGTGGTGTGGACGCATCGCACCTGGGGTAATGCGCCCGACCCCGATTATCCGTGGGCCGCCTTCATCTACGGCGATAAGGGAACGCTTAAGGCCGACGTCCATAAGTACGATTTCATTCCTCGCGGCAAGGGCGAACCGGCTCATGGCGATGCACTCTACGAGTATGATAAATACCCGGAAGATG
Source organism: Phycisphaerae bacterium (assembly GCA_041862635.1). Lineage (GTDB taxonomy): Bacteria > Planctomycetota > Phycisphaerae > Sedimentisphaerales > Anaerobacaceae > NIOZ-UU13. The sequence continues at coordinate 19,408 of JBGVTO010000086.1, forward strand.
AAACCGAGAAGGACCTTGAACGTCATGTGGCGTCCGCAATACGGCGACATTGGAAGAACTTCCTGGCGGCGATAGAGACTCGCAGTAAGCCCGTGTCCGATATTGAGCAGGGCTATATTACTGCTACAGCGTGTATCCTGGCCAACATCTCATGTCAGCTCGGCCGGTCGCTTACCTGGGACCCTGAAAAAGGCCGGGTCGTGGACGATGACGAGGCAAACCGTCTGCTGCGTAGGCCCTACCGTAGACCATGGAGCCATCCTGAGCCTGAAAGCGTCTGAATCAAACCGCAGTCTCGTGTTAACTCTGTAGATTGCGACTGCCGGCAGCGCGTTCTTTTCGGATATTCATATATCCATTGCCCGAAGTGTGGGTCAAAGGTTTAATTCCAATTGTAATTAAAAGTTGCGCTTTACATAAAGAGCCGCGAGCCATCCCCAAGCTACGCTTGAGGCTGCCACCCTTTTGTGCCAGGCACAAGAAACGCAGTAATTAAACGCAATTGGTTTAATCCCAGATTAAATTTGGAAATACCTTGACACATTCGCTTTTTGGCGAAATAATGATAATATATGCCCTTAGTGAAGGGGTTTTTTTGTTTTTTAAAACCGCGAAAGGACAAGATTATGAATAGTTTCTTCAATAGTTTAAGAGTTTTAGCTTGCTTTGTGGTATTTTTTGCTGTTTTCAGTTTGAGTTGTCGGTCTAAGTCCCTTGAGGAGGCCGATGCTAATAAACCACAACCGGCCCCCGCCCAAATCGAAGCCGAAGCCGACGTCGATGTAGCTGAACCCCGCCCCTCGGAGGGGCTGGCTGAACCCCAGGTCCCTGAAGAACCCGCTGACAGCGTTGCTGTAACCGTCAACGGCGTCGATGTTACCGAGGCCGAGCTGCAAGAAATAATCAAGCCGCAGCTTGAGAAAATGACCCAACAAGGCAAACAGCTTCCGCCCGCCTTTGCCCAGGCATACGAAAAACAGCTCAGACAACAAGCCATCGATAGAATAATTATTGGACGGCTGCTGGATGAACAGGTAAAAGAAGCCAATATTGTAGTGACCGAAGAAGAAGTGATTAACCAGATCAAAGCAATGCTGGCTGCCCAGAGACAGCCTTTATCATTGGAGGAGTTCAAAAAGAAAGCAGCCGAATCCGGTCAAAGCTTCGACGAAATAAAAGAACAAGTCCGAAAGGGAATGACATATCAGAAAGTTGTGGAGGCCCAATGGGCCGGTAAGATAAACATTACAGAAGAAGATGCCAATAATTATTATTCTGAAAACAAAAAGCAGTATGAACAGGTCAGGGCAAGTCATATTCTCATAGAACCTGATGTCAGTGACCCCAATGCCGACCCAAACCAGGCCCAGGCCACGGCCAAAGCAAAACTCCAGGACCTGCTTAAACAAATCAAAGACGGAGCTGACTTTGCCGCGTTGGCCAAGGCCCATTCCGCCTGTCCGTCCGCAGCAAAGGGCGGCGACCTGGATTTCTTCAAGAGAGGTATAATGGCACCACCTTTCGAAAAAGTCGCATTCGAGTTGAAAGTGGGT